>JAHDIP010000016.1:2219-48422 GCA_020630735.1 Saprospiraceae bacterium
GAGCATTGTAAATTTTCAGACTGTACCCACCGAGATGAACCAAAATGTGCAGTCAAAGAGGCCTTACAAGAAGGTTCGATTAGTGAGTTGCGATATATCAATTACTTACTCATGTTGGACGAGATAGAAGGACAGAATTATTGGGAACGAAACAAAGATTTGTAATTTTTTCAAGACAAAACAACTTAAATGGCATATTCAGGAAGGCATCGATATAAAACGAGAAAGGAAAAATTTGAACAACAAAAGCGTATTACTCGCCTCATCTTTATCTTTGCGGGAATCGCATTACTCGTCTTATTATTCAGAAGTCGATACGATATTTACGAATGGGTGCGGCTATTTTTCTATTAGGATTAGGTTATTACTTAAACAACATTGGTTTCAATAATTTTTTTTCTATCTGGTAAATAACAAACGTATAAAAAAGCAATATTCCCGTATTAATTGCAAGCGTTATTACTAAGTTTCCATCAACTATTGTCCGGCAAAAGTTACTAAATAAATAACAAGTAATTGCTAAGCCTATATAAAGTCCTATCTTGCCTATCGGATAATTAATTGGATAATACTTTCGACCAATCACATAACTTGCTGCTGCCATAAACGCATAACAGGATAAAGCTGCCCAAGCAGGAGCCATATAACCAATCACAGGAATAAGAAAAATATTCATAGACAACGTAATAGCCGAGCCACCCAAAGAAATATAAGCACCAATCTTCGTATTATTAGTCAATTTGTACCAAATCGAAAAGTTATAATATAAACCTAGAAATAGATAAGCGATCAATAAAATAGGTACAATCTCTAAACCTGTTCTAAAGTCTCGACCGATAAACAATTGTATAATATCGAGATACATCATAATACCCAAAAAAGCAAAGCTCCCAACCAAAGCAAAAGCTTGTCCAACTTGAGCATATATAACTCTAGAGTCAGAGCGTTCCGCATTTCTAAAAAAGAAGGGTTCTGCTGCATAATTAAAAGCTTGGGTAAAAAGATTCATCAATACAGCTAGTTTTGCAGCAGCACTATAAATCCCTACTTGTGACAGATTACTTTCTTGATTTCCTCCTAACAAATATTTTAACATTGGAAGACTAATAAGCTGATTTATCACGCCTGCTATTCCTACAATGACAAGTGGCAAAGAATAATTCAGCATTTCTTTCCACAAGTTTTTATCAAACTTAAACTTGATATCAAAATACTGAGGTAATAAAAATAAAATCACCGCACCACTCGCCAATAAATTAGAAATAAAGACATAAGCAATTCTATTTTCAGCATCAAATATATGTTCAAAAAAAGTCCAACCATTACGGATAAGAATGGGACAACCCTCTAGAAAGAAAAAGAGGAAGAAAATATTAACTAAAATATTTAGCGTCTTAATGACAGCAAATCGAATAGGCTTATTTTCTAACCGCAATCGAGCAAAAGGAATGGCAGATAGAGCATCGAAAGCTATAATGAGCGCAAACCACATAACATAATCTGCGTGATCTGGGTACTGAAGAAGATTGGCTAGTGGCTGTGCAAAAGCAATCATTATTCCCGAAAAAGTTATTGTAGAAATAATTAGCGATATGGAAGCTGTAGAAAAGGTATCTTGTATATTTTTATTCTTCGTTCCAAAACGAAAAAAGGCCGTTTCCATTCGATATGTAAACAAAACAAGCAATAAGGCTGCATAGGTATACATATCTGATACAACACCATACTGACCTGTAGTAAAAACATTCGTAAAATAGGGTGTAAGAATCACATAATGCAATAATCGACTGAGTATACTACTCGTTCCATAAATAGCCGTTTCGCCTGCAAGTTTTTTTAGAAGTGACATCTAGTTTTTTAAACGAAATACAAAAGTAAAGCGCAATTTTACAGCTTTTATTACAAGTAATCCAATATAAATGGTAAAGCTTGAAACAAGAATTCTGTTAAAGAGTTTAAGTATAACTAAAATCTATGCTATTTTATAAGTCATAGTCTCAAATTAATACTAAATTGTAGGCTTTACGTGATTCTTGCAAATTCCCTAACGCTAATAATCCTCAGATGATTGATCTTAATCTTTTAAGTAAAGTATGTAAAACCCCTGGTGCCCCAGGTTTTGAGCAACCTATCCGAGAGTTCATTATCAATGAAATAAAACCCTTAGTAGACGACGTTTCCATCGATCCAATGGGAAATGTCATTGCATTAAAAAAAGGAAAAAAGCGAAAAAAAGTAATGATCGCTGCACATATGGATGAAATTGGATTTATTGTAACACATATAGACGATGATGGCTTTGTACGTTTTCATACACTTGGAGGGTTTGACCCAAAAACCCTTACTTCTCAACGAGTAATTATTCATGGAAAAAAAGATATTGTTGGTGTAATGGGCGCCAAGCCTATTCATATCATGACTGCTGAAGAACGCAACCGACCTGTGCCAACCAAAGATTATTATATAGATACAGGAATGGAAGTAGATCAAGTAAAAAAAATAGTCACTGTAGGAGATTCCATTACTCGAAATAGAGAGTTGATCGAAATGGGAGATTGTGTCAATGGCAAATCATTAGATAATAGGGTTTCTGTTTATATTTTGATTGAAACATTGCGAGAGCTTAAAAAGAAAAAATTACCCTTCGATATTTATGCCGTTTTTACGGTGCAAGAAGAAATTGGAATTAGAGGTGCACAAGCAGCGACTCATCTTATTGATCCTGATTTTGGGTTTGGGCTTGATGTAACCATTGCCTTCGATGTACCTGGTGCTCAGTCACATGAGAAGGTAACCGAATTAGGTAAAGGTGCTGCAATAAAAATAATGGATAGCTCTGTAGTCTCTGACTATCGAATGGTACAATATCTAAAAGAACAAGCAACAGATAATAAAATCAGTTGGCAGTCTGAAATTTTGACTAGAGGAGGAACCGATACTGCTGCGATCCAACGTTATGGTAAATCGGGTTCTATTACGGGCGCTATTTCAATCCCTCTACGTCATATTCACCAAACAATCGAAATGGCACACAAGGGCGATATTCGAAATTGTATCGATTTACTCAAAGTAGGCATCTCCAACCTAGATCAATATGATTGGTCTTTTAGATAATAAAGTATGTGGATAGAACAAGATAACAAACTTCAGGCAAGCTTCACCTTTAACGATTTTATTGAAGCATTTAGCTTTATGACTCAGGTAGCAATTTTGGCAGAAAAACAAAATCATCACCCCAATTGGTCAAATGTTTGGAATACTGTTGATATTCAACTTACGACCCATGATGCAGGCAATACGGTTACTAAAAAAGATCGAAAGCTTGCAGCCTCTATAGATGAAATTTACGCTAACTACCAAAAGTCAACATAATCACAAATGGATTTTCAAAAAAAACAACTACACATCGAATCGAAACTGCCTAATGTCGGCACGACCATTTTTACAGTTATGTCTCAATTAGCAAAAGAACATAATGCCATCAATTTATCTCAAGGATTTCCCAACTATGATTGTTCTTCTCGCTTAAAAGATTTAGCTAATCAGTATGTACAAAAAGGATTTAACCAATATGCTCCAATGGCTGGTGTGCTTCCATTACGAGAAGCATTAGCCGAAAAAATGGGTATACTCTATAGCAAAAATATTGATCCAGATACAGAAATAACGATTACCTCAGGAGCAACTCAGGCCATCTTTACCGCTATTTCAGCTTTTATCGGATTAGGCGACGAGGTTATTTTGATCGAACCAGCATATGACTCCTATCGACCTTCTATCGAACTTTGTGGTGGTCAGCCTGTTATTTACGAATTAACAGCACCAGACTATCAAGTAGATTGGGCAAAAATGCAAACCTTAATCACTCCCAAAACAAAAATGATTATCGTCAACACACCACATAATCCAACGGGAATGATCTTCAAAAAAGACGATATGTTGGCTTTACAAGACTTGGTGAGAGATACCAACATATTAGTTTTGAGTGATGAGGTTTATGAGCACCTTGTTTTCGATAATGAAGAACATCAAAGTGTTTTGAACTTTCCAGAATTATTCGAGCGAAGTTTACTCACCTTTTCTTTTGGGAAAACATTTCATGTTACAGGTTGGAAACTTGGCTATTGTGTAGCACCTGCTTATTTGATGAAAGAATTTCGGAAAGTACATCAGTTTAATGTCTTTAGTGTTAATCATCCAGGTCAACAAGCAATAGCAGAATTATTATCTGAACCTGAAGAATACTTAGGGCTTAATGCTTTCTTTCAAGAAAAACGAAATTTACTTCAGACAGCTATGAAAAGTGGTCGTTTTAAAGCACTTAAATGCGAGGGAACCTACTTCCAGTTATTCGACTATTCTGCTATTAGCGATGAAAAAGATACGGATTTTGCCCAACGAATGACGACTGAATTTGGTGTAGCATCTATCCCTGTTTCTGTTTTTTATAGTAGTGGTAGGCAGGATAAAGTGATCCGACTTTGCTTTGCAAAAACGGATGATTTATTACAACAAGCTGCAGAAAAATTGATTAAAATCTAAAAGTAAGCTCGTACATCACACTTTTCCATATAGTTGATAAAAGCTCGATTTACAATTCTATTTCCACCAGGTGTTGGATAGATACCAGAAAAATACCAATCGCCTGTATGATTTGGACAAGCTGCATGTAAACCTTCTAAGGTTTGATAAATGACTTCAATCTTAGGTTTAATTCCGCTAGGAGTCACAATCTCTGCAATCTTTTTAGAAACCTCTTTGTACGTAAATGTGTCGTACAGTTCTATCAATTCATTTTTTATTTCTTCTTTTGGTAAATGTTCTTGGGCTTTGCAACGCTCATATGTTTCTTGCAATAAATAACTTTTGCCATGATCTTCTAGCAGTGCTACTAAAGCTCGAAAGGCTACAAACTCCTTCATTCGAGACATATCGATACCATAGCAATCAGGATAACGAATTTGAGGCGCAGATGAAACTACAATAATTTTCTTGGGGCGCAAACGAGCAACAATTTTGAGGATACTTTGCTTTAGCGTTGTCCCCCTTACTATCGAATCATCTAGAAGTACAATTGAATCTTTATCATTTTCTACGATACCATACGTCACATCATATACGTGAGAAACAAGTTCTCCTCTAGAAGCATCGTCGGCAATAAACGTACGAAGTTTAGCATCTTTTACAGCAATCTTTTCTACACGTGGCGTAAGCGATAATATTTTTTCAAGTTTTTTAGATTTTAAATCATCTTTTAAACTCATTATTTTTTCGAGTTTTAAAGCATCCAATTTTTTCTGAACACCTTTTACTAAACCATAAAAAGCAGATTCAGCAGTATTGGGTACAAAAGAAAAAATAGTATGTCTAAAATCGTAATCTACCGCTTTTAAAACCTGTTCCGCAACATTTTCTCCTAAACGTTTACGTTCAAGATAAATATCTCGATCTGTTCCCCTCGAAAAATAAATACGCTCAAAGGAACAAGCCATACGCTTCCCCTGTTCTGTAAATAATTTCTCACTAATTTCACCATTTCGTTTAATGATAATAGCATGACCTCTCTTTAATTCTTTGATTCTACTATAGTGTACATCAAAAGCAGTTTGTATGGCTGGACGTTCCGAAGCAACCACCACAACCTCATCATCTTGATAATAAAAAGCTGGTCGAATGGCATTAGGATCACGCATCACAAAGGCATCTCCATGTCCAATCAATCCTGCGATAGCATAACCGCCATCGAACCGTTTCGATGCACGAGTTAGCAAACGCTGAACATCTAATTCTTCAAAAATAATTTCATTGAGTTGTTCTTGGGCAAATCCTTCAGATTTGTACCAAGAGTGTAACCGCTCAACTTCAGCATCCAAGAAATGACCAATTTTTTCGAGTACTGTTACGGTATCTGATCTTTCTATTGGGTATTGTCCGTAACTTACCAGTTCAGTAAACAATTCGCCTACGTTGGTCATATTAAAATTACCTGCTAATACTAGATTCCTACTAATCCAGTTATTACTTCTGAGGAATGGATGACAAGTAGCAATCGTATTATCTCCATGAGTTCCATAACGCAAGTGCCCTAAAAGAAGCTCTCCCATAAAGGGACAGTTTTTTTTCAGCCAAACAGCATCTTCAAGTTGTTCAGAATTAAGCGTTTTAAAGTTAGAATAGATATTCTCAAATAAATCTTTCAGATAATTTGAGCTAGCACTCCGTTCTCTATCAACAAACTTAGTCCCAGGCTGTGGATAAAGTTTTATGGTCGCAATACCAGCACCATCTTGACCACGGTTACGCTGTTTTTTCATAAGTAAGCGTAACTTATTGATGCCATAAAGCGCTGTTCCATACTTTTCTTGGTAATATTCTAATGGTTTAAGAAGTCTAACTAAAGCGATGCCACACTCGTGCTTAATTTGGTCACTCATGAAATAGTGGTAATTTGGTCTAAACTAATATCAATACTCCTTACAAATATAGATACAATAAAACGTATAAAAAAGAAAACGATTTAATAAAGTGATTTGAGTTTCAAAATAAGGACTTCCTTTGTTTATAAAAAAGATATACCTATAACTCCTTTTAGCTTATAAGTTTTTATTTCAACTCAATTTACTTTTTGATGAAACAATTTTTTCTATCTTTACGTTATTCTTCATAGAGCTTTTATTGATAAGGCTCTTCCCTAATAAAGCCTTACAAAAAGAGTACTTCTACTCCACAACTCCATACTACCAGAATAACAACACAAATTACTTTTATTATAAACTTTAAAATAATATAACTTATGTTAGACGGAATTTTTGATTCTATTAAAGGACAAGTAACAGACACTATTAAAGAAAAAGCTGGATTAGACGCTACACAAGCTGAAGCTTCTATGGGAGCTGCTAAAGAAAGTATCTCTGAAGGTTTGATGGGTGCTGTATCTGGTGGAGATATGTCAAGCGTAATGGGTATGTTTTCTGGTGGAGACATGGCTCAAAACGGTTTGTTCAAAAGCATTTCTAATAATTTTGTTGGTAAACTTGTTAGTAATGTAGGTATTCCTGAATCAATGGCTGGTATGGTGTCTGCATCTGCATTGCCTATGATCATGAATAAAATTAAAGGTACTGTTAGTAACGATAATGGAGAAGTTGACCAAAACTCTTTAATGTCTAATTTAGGCATGGATAGCTCAGGTATGATGGACAGCATGAAAGATAAAGCAATGGATGCTGTTAAAGATAAGATGGGAGGATTAGGCAACTTACTAGGATAATATCCTATTCAATTGAATCTTTTAATCACCTATGATATGAAAGGCATCTTGTTTTGGCAAGGTGCCTTTCTTTTTATAATAATTTAACTAGCTTTGTTTTTTGTTTACAATCATTGATTAATGAAACGATTTACAACACTTCTTTTTCTTCCTATATTAGCTTTGCTTACTATATTTTCTTGCAAAACAGTTCCACCCAATACGCATACATTATACGATAAAATCGAAACAGGTTTTGGTCCAGAAGATATGATTTTGGATACCGTCATTACTAAGCCTCGTTTGTTGGTTTCTTGCGATGGAAGACGAGCTGGAGAACATAGTAAACAAGGTTCCATTTACGAAATTGATTTAGCTACAGATCAATCAAAAGAGTTGCCTAGAGTAGGTGAACCTTCCGATATCGTATTTCACCCACATGGTATTGATTTTGTTTGTGCCAATGGTCAATGTTTTTTGTACGTAACAAGTCATTTGGATAAAGACAAAGAAAAAGGAATTATCAAAGACAAACATTTTGTACATAAATATGAAGTAAGCGAAAAAGAGCTGCGTTATCAACAGACTTATCAACATTCGTTATTTACTTCGCCTAATGCAGTAGCCGCTCAGGCAGATGGTAGTTTTTTTGTTTCGAATGATGCCCATAAGCGTGGCAGTCTTATGGAACTAATGCTCAAGAAGAAAAAATCAAAAGTAATCTATTGTGATGGGCAAGATAGCTATACAATTGCTGCTGATCGTTTAGGGATGGGAAATGGTATTGCATTGCGAGATGGTTATGCCTATGTAGCAACTACACGGCAAAGTAAATTATTTCGATACAAAATTGATAAGGGACAACTAACTGAACGAAAAGAATTGATAAAATTAAAAGGACAAGATAATATCCGTTTTTACGGAGATGATATCATACTACCGATTCATCTTAAAGATTTTGCGTTCATCAAACATGCAAATAATAAAGACAAACCCTCACCAAGTGTCATCTACCAAATCCCCATTGATCAGCCTACTGATGCTCGGTTAATTTATAGTAATAAAGGCGAACAAATAAGTGCAAGTGCAACAGGAATTATATACAACAGTAAACTTTATATTTCACAAGTGTTTGATCCATTCATATTAAAAGTAGATTATATGCAATAGAATTTTTAAATCCCTTAAGGATTAAGTATCTTGCTAGTCAAAACACAACGAACACAGAAAAATGGAAGAACAAAATTTTGCTGAAATAATTGAACCTATAAAAGAATTTATTCTACAATATGCTTGGCCTTATGGGTTGGTTCTTTTAGCTATCCCTCTTATTTTCATCATCGTCTCTTTAGTATCCAAAGCCATAAAAAGAGGAAAGGCAAGAGACTGTGCACCTCAGTTAGATTTTCTTTCTTTCCAAGTAGCACCAATGGGAAAAGATGCTTGGCTTAAACTGAAAAATAATGGTCATGAAGCTACTATTGAAAAAGTCTATATTCCGGGAAGACGAGATATAAAAATTTCAAATGCTCATATCAATTTTAAATTAGAACGTAATGCAGTTTATGGTATTTTTTGTGAGTCAACGACTGCTGCACGATTAGATAGCGGTTTTGAAATAATTGTTGGGTTTAAAGATAAGCTTGGCAACTCATACGATCATACTTTTTATATCGACAACAAGCACCACGAAACAAAAGGTGCTAAATTAGTTAGCTACGCTTAGACGTTTTCCTCCTATGCATACCTCTAAAAAAATAGCTTACCTTACGATAGATGATTCTCCTTCATTAGATTTCTCCATGAAGGTAGACTATCTTTTAGAAAAAAACATCCCTGCTATCTTTTTTTGTATTGGTCAACTGATGGAAGAACGACCATGGCCTATTATCGAAAGTATCCGAAAAGGGTTTCAGGTTGCAAACCATAGTTTTAGCCATCCTCATTTTTCTGACATTACTATTGAACAATGTCGATTTGAAATCGAAGAAACAGATAAAATCATTGATAATCTGTACGATTGGGCAGGAGTAAAACGAACACAAAAATGGTTTCGTTTTCCCTATGGTGATAAGGGCGATAAAAAAAATGGACAAGTTTTTAATACTTGGAAACGAGGCGATCTCAACAGAAAAAATGCAATCCAAAAAATACTATCCGACCTTAATTACTCACAGCCTACCTTTGAAGAAGTAACGTATAGCTATATGCGTAAAACAAATCTTTTTGAAGATATTGATTGGCATTGGACTTTCGATATCATGGAATGGGCAACTTTTGAAAAAAAACCAACCTTTGGATTAAAAAATGTTAACGATCTTTTTCAAAGGATGGCTGAATCAAAACCAAAAGATTGTCGTGGTAAAATAGGACATGAAGAACGCTGGTTAAGCTCTCCTTCTCCCGAAATTATTTTGCTACACGATCATGATCAAACGACTCCTATATTTACCACTATCATCGACAAACTCATAGAATTGCCCTTAGAGTTTAAGCATAAAGAATCCTAAAATTTACAGATCATATAAATTCATTTTGATGCCATGACGTGGGCGTAGAGTAACCGAAGGCCAAACATCTATCCGCTGATTTTTGACTAATTCTAATTTATATTTCTGGATAAACTTGAGTATAATCATTTGCATTTCCATCATTGCGAAATTACGTCCTATACATTGGCGTGGCCCTGCACCGAATGGCATATGTGCAAAATTATGTCGTTCTTTTTTCTTTGCTTTTGTAAATCGCTCAGGGTTAAACTTTTCTGGTTCGTCCCAAACTTTATCAGAATGATGCAAACCATAAATGTATATAATAACTCTCGCACCTTTAGGAATATCGAAGCCTGCAATATGATCATCTTCTAGTGCCACTCTATCCGTTATCCAAGAAGGAGGGTAAAGGCGTAAACACTCATTAATAAATTGCGAGAGATATTCCATACGCATTAAACCTTCAAAGGTTATTTTTCCGTCTTCAAATTTTTCGTCGTACTCTGCACTAATTTTAGCAACAGATTCGGGATGTTCATGCAATAAATAAAAAATCCAAGATAAAATATTAGCAGCCGTTTCATGTCCAGCGACAAATAATATCAGACTTTCTTCCTGTAGTTGTTTTGGGCTCATTCCTTTACCTGTATCTTCGTAGCGAGCAGCCATAAGCATAGCAAGCAAATCATTATACTCTTTTGTTCCCTTTTCTCGGTCAGCAATAATGTCAAGTAGTAATTTTTTATTTTTATTAGCGATTTCTTCGTATGCCTTTGTTTTGCCTGCAAGATTATAAAAACGCATCAAGAAAGGCATACGAACCATGGTTGTAAAAAACTCTTGAAGACTATTGAAGTTCTTCGAAAATTCCTTGATCGTCTCTCTATCCATACTATCACTAAATATAGATTTTGACATTAAACGGAAAGTAAGATCTTTCATTTCTTCAGAAATATCAACATCCTTTTTAGTCGCTATCTGCTCATCTAATTCACATAAGTAAGCATCCAACTCCGAATCCAATAAATCAATAAGATAGTTTAAAGCCTTAGGTCGAAAGCCTGGAGACATCAACTTTCGTTGATTGTCATGGTACTCTCCCATACTTAAAAGCAAGCCCTTTCCCATGAAAGAACCAAGGAGGCTAGTTTGAGCAATAGGCTTTTCATAATTCTCTCGATTCTTGCGGAGAACATGCTGAATAATATCAGGATTAACTGTCATGATATTTACTTTGCTATAGCGAAGACTAAAACAGTAGGTATCTCCATATTTTTCCAAATTATCCTTATAAAAAGGGATCGGATTTTTCATAAATTTTTGCAAACGTAACCATGAACGATATCGTGGTGCCCATGGTGGTAAATTCTTTGACATTGTTTTTTATTTATTATTCTTAAAAAGAATATAATTATCAAGTCTGCTGAGTAACGATCAAATCCATTAATTTACTGCTGTTTTTGACTCATCTAAAAACATAATTTCTAGTTCTAGTTACGGACTTATTTTACCTGTTACTAACAATAAACTATTTTGAGGATATAGTTTTTTCTTTATCCCTTTTCATTTCAGTAGCCCAAGTTGCAAAACCTTTACAACTTGCTAAGTAATATTTATATTCATCTGAATAGTCTTTTGGTCTCAAGTACCAGTCAACATGTTTTAAAGTATACGGACGAACCGTACGAAGTGCAGGACCAGTATCAAGTATTGTTGAGGAGTTTCGATACATCGCAAAAGTAGTGTCAATTTTTGCATCGTATACTTCATCATTAATACGAGATGTGTTTGGTTCCCAAAACTGTGATTCATATTTAATCACTTTGGCTTTCATTGGGCTATCATCTGGAATATCATTAAGCTCTAAAGATAAACCTATATGATTAGCTTTAGGGTATTTGTCCAATAGATTAGAAAGGTGTTGGACAATATCTTTTGGTGTAGAAGAATAAGGAAGTAAATCGGAATCGGTGATAATGACTTTTTTAAAAGAGACCAGTTGTTTCGCTATATATGCTGCGCCTAACCGCCAAGAATTAAATCGCAATGGAATAACTTGGATATTCGGAGCATTAATGCTTTTATAAAATTCTAGTAAAGGAGGAAGGGTTGAGTCATTATCGACAATCAAAATGGATACTTTTTGATCTAAAGAAAGTAACCATTCTATTTGTTTTTTGACCAATGCAAGTCGGTTAAAATTGTTGATAATCACGGGCATTGAATCCATAGATATCTTCGAGAAGTCTGGCTGAATGTTATTCCGTCGAATATGGATTTCCCAAGAGAGGTATCGTTTGTATTTGTAATACCGATTGCTTAAGCCACGTTTTTTGTTTTGTAGCCAAGTAGAATTATTATATCCTTCGTAGTTAATGACTTCTTCGCCCATGTTATCTAATCCATTATTTCTTGTTTGCTCAATGCATCTATATAATTGGTCATACCTTCTTCTAATGTTATATAAGGACGTATTCCAAAAAATTGAAAAAGTTTTTCAGGACAACCTACTCGCTTGTCAACTTTGAAGCTATTTCTAATCGTTGGAAAACGTAATAAATCAATAGTAGAAGTAGACTTAGTTACTTTTTTTATTAACTGAGCTAGCTCTAATATCGTTGTTTCGATACCCCTTGCCACATTAAAGATACCTCTAATTTCTCTATTTTCTAACATAGCAGCAATCGTCACCGTAACATCTTTGACATGCGTAAAATCTCTAGTTTGCTGACCGTCACCAAAAACTTGTATCGGACTACCATTTTTTGCTTGCTCAATAAAACGTGGAATAACCATGCGTTCATCTTGACCACAGCCATAAACATTGAAAAACCGAAGTGAGTTAGTTGAAATTCCTTCTTTATCAGAAAGAGACTGAAAATAAAGTTCGTTTATACGTTTAGCAACAGCATAGTCATTGACTAGGTGTAGTTTATCTGTTTCCTTGCTACTCTCACCAATTGTATCTTTATAAACAGCGCTTGAAGAAGCGTAAATAATTTTTTTGATTTGATGAAGACGAGCAGCTTTACCTATATTTTGACCACCAAGCACTTCTGTTTCAATTGTCTCTACTGGTCTTTTGATTACTTCATCTACACCTACTAAAGCTGCAAGATGAATGATCGCATCACAATCTTTTGCTGCTTCGTTCACAGCTTCAGAGTTTCGAATGTCTTCATTAAAAAAATTGATCTTAGGTAAGATAGTATGGCAAATTTTATTACCTGCGGTACAGTTGTCCAATACATTTATTGACCAACCTTGTTTGTATAAAGACCTGACTAAATGACTTCCAATGAAGCCTGCTCCACCTGTAATGAGTACTTTTTTATCTCTCATAATTTTGTTTGTTCATATAATTGCACCAACGATTAATGATATAACTGGGCTATATCAAATTTTACAGAAACCTACCATTAAGTAGATCCAGCTTAAGGGAATAAAAAATGTGGATTTATTGCAATTATTCTTTGGAGAGAAAAACTTTACACAATATAGACAAAAAAAAAGTGCCAGACAAATAACAAAATTAGCCATACATTGCTAGTATGAAAACGAGAATTCTATTCATTAAAACTATTTTTACTCTGTAACTGATGCTATTAAGGTTTCTAAAATTTGTTGTGCTGCTTTAGAAATTACAGTGCCCGGGCCAAAAATTCCGACGACTCCTTCATCGTATAAGTAATCATAATCCTGTTGAGGAATAACACCACCTACTACTACAAGAATATCTTCTCGTCCTAGTTCTTCTAGTGCTTTGATCGTTTGAGGAACTAGAGTTTTGTGACCTGCGGCTAATGACGAAATTCCTAAAATATGTACATCGTTTTCAGCAGCCTGTCGAGCAGCTTCAGCAGGAGTTTGAAATAGTGGACCAATATCGACATCGAAGCCCAAATCAGCAAAACTGGTAGCAATAACTTTTGCACCACGATCATGACCATCTTGTCCTAACTTAGCAATCATAATACGAGGACGTCGACCATCTAAATTAGCAAAGGTATCTGCCATCTCTTGTGTTTTCTTAAAATCTTCATCCATATTTAATTCGCTAGAGTAGACCCCAGAAACAGAACGGGTAGTTGCTACAAAACGACCAAAGGAGCGCTCCATTGCCTCAGATATTTCGCCTAGTGTTGCTCGAAGACGAGCAGCATTTACAGCAAGGTCTAATAAATTTCCTTCACCTCTTTTTGCTGCTTGATAAAGCGCCTCTAGTGCTTCCTGAACAGCAGCTTCGTTTCTTGTCTTTTTAATGTTCTCAATACCTTTTACTTGCGCTTCTCGAACAGCAGTGTTATCTATTTCTAAAACATCAATATCTGTTTTTTCTTCTGATGGAAAAATATTAAGACCAACAATGAAATCTTTACCACTATCAATACGTGCTTGTTTTCGAGCAGCAGCTTCTTCAATTCGCATTTTGGGTAATCCATTTTCTATGGCCTTCGCCATGCCTCCTAGTTCTTCCACTTCTTGTATCAACGTCCAAGCTCGTTGCACTAGTTGATCTGTAAGATACTCTACATAATAGGAACCAGCCCAAGGATCTACAGCTTTAATGATATCTGTTTCCTCTTGTAAATATTTTTGAGTATCTCGAGCTATCTTAGCTGAGAAGTCAGTCGGTAATGCAACTGCTTCATCTAAGGAGTTGGTATGTAACGACTGCGTACCTCCTAAAGTAGCTGCTAGTGCTTCTACACAAGTACGTGCTACATTATTGAAGGGATCTTGCTCCGTTAGACTCCAACCAGACGTCTGGCAATGTGTTCTTAGTGCCATTGATTTAGGATTCGTTGGATTAAATTCTTTTACAATTTTTGACCAAAGTAATCTCCCTGCTCGCATTTTAGCGATTTCCATAAAATGGTTCATACCTATAGCCCAGAAAAAAGAAAGTCGTGGAGCAAAGTCATCTATTTGTAAACCTGCCGCTATACCTGCACGAATATATTGTAAACCATCTGCTAAGGTATATGCCAATTCTATATCAGCTGGTGCGCCTGCCTCGTGCATATGATAACCACTAATACTAATGGAATTGAAACGAGGCATCTTCTGAGCAGTATATTCAAAAATATCAGAAATGATACGCATAGATGGGCTTGGAGGATAAATGTAGGTATTGCGCACCATAAATTCCTTAAGAATATCATTTTGTATAGTTCCTCTTAGTTTTTCAGGACTAACTCCTTGTTCTTCTGCTGCTACAATATAAAAAGCCATTATCGGAATTACAGCTCCATTCATCGTCATGGAAACCGACATTTGATCAAGTGGAATTTGATCAAAAAGCACTTTCATATCTTCGACGCTATCAATAGCTACACCTGCTTTTCCTACATCACCTACTACTCTAGGATGATCAGAATCGTAGCCTCTATGAGTTGCCAAATCAAAAGCAACAGATAAGCCTTTTTGTCCTTGTGCAAGGTTTCGACGATAAAATGCATTACTTTCTTCTGCTGTAGAAAAACCCGCATACTGTCTGATTGTCCATGGTCGAACAGTATACATAGAACTATAAGGACCTCTCAAGTAAGGAGGAATACCTGCGACAAAATTAAGGTGTTCCATTCCTTTAATATCTGTTTGATCAAATCTAGACTTTATAATGATTTGCTCGGCTGTTTTCCACTGTTCGAGTGGTCTTTCTATTGATGAGTCGTCTCTCAATGAAGTATCTAAGGCTATCCTTGAAAAATCTGGCTTTGTCATATCTTAATTTTACTTTCAATGGTAAAGATAATGATTTTATAGAATTGTATAATTACAATAAAAATACTGTTCTTAGGAGTGATTTGTTTATATAACAAAAAATACTTAACTTGCGAATAGTTAGTACAACAACTATTTTTTTTATGATTACAAACGATTATAAATCGAAGGATAAACGACTAGAAGTTTCAGGCTTTATCATGGAACGTACAGCGAAGCGTATGAAGCAATTTTTTCAGCGCACACTTAGTGAAATGGATGCTGGAATTACAGCAGATCAATGGATTTTATTACAAGTATTGGATAAAGAAGATGGCTTAAGTCAATTAGATTTAGCACAACGCACCTACAAAGATGCTCCTACTGTAACCCGTATTATAGATTTACTTTGCAAAAAAGAATTAACAGAACGCAAGTCAAATAAAGAGGATCGTCGAAAGTTCAATATTTGTTTGACGAAAAAAGGTAGAGCAAAAATAGACGAAGTAATACCTACCATCAAAGAATTTAGGAAACAGATTTGGAAAGGTCTTGAGCCTAAAGAGCTAGAAGAAATGACTAGAATTTTGAATACTGTTTTTGAGAATATGCAATAATTTTTTCATCACCAAAAAGGCCTTATGCATTATTTTACATTAGGGAATATTCCACAAAAAAGGCATACCCAATTTAGGAAACCAAATGGTGAGTTGTATAGTGAACAACTCTTTTCTACTGAAGGATTTAGTGATTTGTACTCGATACTTTATCATGCCAATCCTCCTACTCAAATAGTTCAGGTAGGTGAACCTTATTCGGTAGCTCCCAAAACAATACACGATAAACAGTTGAAGCACCGTAGCTTAATGGGCTTTAAAACAGAACCAGTAGACGATTATCTTAAAAGTAGAAAAGCCGTTTTAGTCAATAATGATTGCAAAATCATTTTAGCTGCTCCAAGAAAATCCATGACAGATTATTTTTTCAAAAATGCAGATGCTGATGAAGTAATCTTTGTACATGAAGGTACTGGAACATTGAAAACGATGTATGGCAATTTGCGCTTTGAATACGGAGACTACTTGGTAGTGCCAAGAGGTACAATTTATCAAATTCAGTTTGATACAGAAGCTAATCGTTTACTCATTGTAGAATCATCTAGTCCAATTGTAACACCAAAGCGTTATCGAAATAATTTTGGACAATTGATGGAGCACTCTCCCTTTTGCGAACGAGATATTAGAAAACCAGATACACTAGAGACACACGATGAAAAAGGAGATTTCAAATTGTTTATTAAAAAACAAGACAACATTTATCCATACCACTACTTAAGTCATCCTTTCGACGTAGTAGGTTGGGATGGCTATGTGTATCCTTACGCTTTTTCTATTCACAACTTCGAACCCATCACTGGGCGAGTACACCAGCCACCTCCTGTACACCAAACATTTGCAGCTAGAGGTTTTGTGATTTGTTCTTTTGTTCCTCGTTTATTTGATTATCATCCGCTGTCGATTCCCGCTCCGTACAACCATAGTAATATAGATAGTGATGAAGTGCTTTACTATGTAGATGGTGACTTCATGAGTCGCAAACATGTAGAAAGAGGAATGATTACTTTGCATCCTGGAGGAATTCCACACGGACCTCACCCTGGAACGGTAGAGAAAAGTATTGGTCAAAAAGAAACAGGCGAACTGGCTGTAATGGTGGATACATTTAAACCTTTAATCATGACAGAACATGCAGCAAATATCGAAGACGATTCTTACTACCTTAGTTGGTTGAGCGATGATGTACCTTAAAATGACAAACATTAGATAACTAAAAAATTAATTATAAAAATGGATACAATAACAAAAACAACTGTTGATACATCGAAAGATTCGTTTCCATTAAATGGAACGGATTATATTGAATTTTATGTAGCGAATGCGAAACAGTCATCATTTTATTATCAGATGGCCTTTGGTTATTCCTTAGTCGCTTATCGTGGTCCTGAAACGGGATGTTTCGATACTGTTTCTTATGTTTTGCAACAAGATAAAATTCGCTTGGTACTTACTTCTGCCTTGACGCCTGATCATGAAGTAGCAAAACATGTACTAAAACATGGTGATGGTGTAAAAGTATTAGCACTTTGGGTAGATGATGCTAATTATTCTTACAATAAAGCAATCGAACGAGGCGCCGAATCGGTAAAAGGATTGGAGACTTTAACAGATGACAATGGAGAAGTCAAGATAGCGTCAATTAAAACCTATGGTGAAACGATTCATACCTTTGTAGAACGTAGCAATTACAATGGAGCTTTTATGCCTGGCTTTGAAGCAAGAGAAGGCATCGCACCAGCCAAATCTGTTGGATTAAAATACGTTGATCATTGTGTTGGTAATGTGGAATTAGGCGACATGAATAAATGGGTCAAATTTTACCAAGATGTAATGGGCTTCAAATTATTAATCACATTTGATGATAAAGATATTTCTACAAAGTATACAGCTTTAATGAGTAAAGTAGTTTCTAATGGAAATGGCTATGTGAAGTTTCCTATCAATGAACCTGCTAAAGGATTAAAAAAATCGCAAATTGAGGAATACATTGATTTTTATGGTGGAGCAGGTGTACAACATATTGCAATAGCTACTGACGATATCATTTTCACTGTTGATCAACTAAGAAAAAATGGAATTGATTTTCTATATGTTCCTGATGACTACTATGATACAGTAACTGACCGAGTAGGTGCAATAGATGAAGATTTGGAAGAGTTGAAGCGACTCAATATCCTTATTGATAGAGATGAAGAGGGCTACTTGTTACAGATATTCACAAAACCTGTACAAGACCGACCTACGGTATTTTACGAAATTATTCAACGAAAGGGAGCGAAGTCTTTTGGCAAGGGTAATTTTAAAGCCCTCTTTGAGGCGATAGAAAGAGAGCAAGAAAGAAGAGGAACCTTATAAGGACCTCCCTAATTAATTTTTGAAAGAGCTTGTAGTATGAATACTACAAGCTCTTTTCATTTGAAGCCAGATTAACAACCCGTTACTTCAATTTTTACATCTTCATCTAAACTTGGTAATGCTAAATGCGCCTTGAGATTATTTTTTTTAGTGTCTCTCATTTGTGTGTGTATGTTTTTGGTTAAAAAATAGCCTTAATCGCAATGATATGAACTTTTTTTCATATTCATTACCCTAAGAGTGTTAAATTTTTAATTGTGCAGTCATTGTTGGGTATAGATAAAAATTTCAATAATATTGATTAGCTATTATATGTCTACTTTTTGATCTCTGTTCCGTTCTGAAAATTGCTTTTCAAGAATTACAGCATTCAACCAATCATCTAAAACGAATTCTTTGGCAATGTTATATACAGGATCATTTTTAAATTGTTCTATATTTTCTTTAAAAGCTTTTGCCAAAGCAGATCTATCTGCTTTATTAGTTTTGGTAAGATCATTGAAAAAGTTCACGGTTTCTTTGTAAAATAAAGAAGTATTCTCTTCTTTTTTCAACTTCCGTTTCAATGAACTTAACTGGTTTTGTATAAGATCATAATCTTTCGTTTCGAAATGGCTGATCAATTCCAATAATTCAAAAAACTGAATATAACCTGTATCTACTATTTGGTTTGAAGCAAATAAACGACGCAAATAAAATTGTACTCGTTGAGCATCACCTAAAACTAAGTGGGTGATCGTAAAGTAAATATGAGTTAGTATCGTTACAAACTCTTCTTCTTGCTGATAAACTTCAATTTGTTTTTTGAACTTATGTTCAAGGTTTTCGCAAATGAACTCAAAATTATTCTGAATAAAATTATACTTCGTTTCTAAGTAGTATACAAAGATTAGGTTGCGCTCTAAATATGGCGAATCGTTTGCTAAATCTTTGACTTTTTCTATTCCTTCTTCTAGCTCTTCATATTTCCCCAATTCCAAGCAGCAAAAAATATAGTTGTAAAGTGCTGCCCAGTAAAATTGTGTTTGATTGGTCCGAATATCTTTATTGTTATTGAACAGATCTATCGTTTTCTTTCTATAATCATATTCGAGTGTAGATTCTTCTTCTAGTACACTATACAATTTTGCCAAAGAAGTATTTAAATAGTATTGTTCTTTAAATGAGAGCTCTTTATCTTTCGTTTTCAGAAGTTCATCATTTAATATCTTTTTCAATGCTTCTTTTTCCGACTGGTCGAATTGCTGTGTTAATTCGTTGTTGATCTTATTACTTAGTGTGAAACTAATTTCTTGGAGTTTTAGTAACCGAGTAATCGTTTCTACATTCTCGTTCATTTCGTCAAAGATCGTTTCTCGAGTGTCATCATCATTTATGCTATAAAACCGCTTGAGATGTAACTCTATGAAAAGAATCGGAAAGAAATAACTACTTTCTTGGTATTTCAAACATAATTCTTTTGTCTTTTTTAATCGTTTATCAGCAAGACTATATAGCTTTTTTTCGATTAAAATATCTATTTCCTCAAGCCCTATACGTATACTAGATACCACACTTTTTTTGCTGTGATATGAGGTCAGGCTTTTCAGAAGAAGATCCGTTAGTTGAACCTTATAAACCTTTAGATTTTTTGATAGTTTTGATTTAGAAAAGTGTTTTTTTACGATATCTTCATCATAAAAATCGAGAGAATTAATATAATCAAACAGGGCGGTTGCCAATCCCTTCTCAGAAGAGTAATGACGTTTAAAGTACCTCTTTTCAGAAGCAGTCATAGAACGGATTAACTGAAAAATGTTATCAGTAGGTAATTTCATGAGATTAAAACATATAATATTCCGAAATCTAGCGCAATACTCCTTGGTCGAAAATAGGATTTTCTGCTGTCAAGAATCAAGAATATTTTATTACTATTAAATATCAAAAACGACATTGCACTTAAAGATTAGGCAATAAAATTACGACCTAATTTTTACAAAAAGGCAATACGCTTTTGTTTTGTGATATGTACTAATTAATAAATAACGTGTTTTTTAAGAAACACTTTTATATCAATAAATTGGCAAGGAAATGAATTGTTGAAATGATTTAATGCTTATGTTTTAAAAGTTTACATAAAACATAATAAGCTTAAACTATTTACTTTTGTTTTAAGGGGTTTGTTGCGTAAATCTAATAAGTAAAATCTATATAAAAGAATAAATATAAGATAAAAACTTTAAAAAATGTATTTTGACTTTTTTTTTTTACAAGCGTCTATAAAACGGTGACAAACGACAAGTGTTTTGTTAGCTTTATATGAAAAAGTCAAAAATATGCTAAAAACCCTTATATCTCAACGTTTTTAGAATAATTAACTTACCCAAAAAAATGATTTTCAAATAAAATAATATTGTAGTATCTATGTATTATTCTCATTATAGATCCCCAATCCTTGTGAATCTTACAATATTTAAATAGGGTGTTAAGTAATAGACAAGATTTTGACTATTACTAAAAAGTACTATAATCACTAATTACTTTCATTTTATGATGTGTATCATAAAATATAAGCTTTTGAAGGTCTCGTTCAAAAAGTGACATTCATTTACATCCAAGCACTTATTAGTTAGAATAAGATATATAAAAACTTTCTGTTTTGTTGTTATTTTCTATAGGGCAAGTCCACTCTTTTTGAGTGGACCTTTTTTTAGAAAGGATCGAATGTAGATGCCCATCCAATTGCTCTAACAAAAGCCCTAATTACGATCAGAATAGATATTGTAATAATGGCCATATACCAATAAGGATTCGTCATACCATTCTTTTGCTCATAAACTTTTTTCTCATAAGCAATTTCATCATGGTCTGCATCATGAAACGATTGTTCTAGGTGCAAAATAGAAAGAGGATCTTCTAATTTTTCGATTATTTTTGTAGAAACTTCCAGGTCAACAGCTTTTACATGTAAGCCAATTCCTCCATTGGCAAAGGGAAATGCTGTAGAGGCGTTTGTATTTGAAAGAAAACTAGGAATACCTACTTCTTTGAGTCGGGCAACGCAAAGCCAGGCTTCATGCTCTGTACAAAAGTATTTGAGCGTAACGATTTTAAACTCTTTTGGGCTAGTATAGTCTACATCATACTTCTTGTTCATAGTATTTATGTTCTTAATATGTTCTTTTTTTAGGATTATTCGATCTTGAAAATAAGAAAATAGAACTAAACGACAAAGGCATTTGCCATATTTAACTAATGACAAATGCCTTTTATATGTGTAGGTCGAGACCTCAAAATTCGCAAAAAAATCTAAGCCTCTGCTTCGTTTTCTGCTGCTCCTGCCGCCATTTCTGCTTCATTTACTTTTTTGATTTCATTGTCAATAAAGTATAAATTTTGAGGACCATCTCCAATTAATTTAATACGATCTAGTATAGAACGCATCAGAGCCTCTTCTTCTCGTTGTTCCTCTACATACCATTGTAAGAAATTTAAGGTGCCATAGTCATCTACTTCGTAACATAGCGCAACAAGTTCATTGATTGATTTAGTTACTTTTTGCTCATGTGTATACACTTGCTTAAACATTTCTTGAACAGACTTGAATTTAGCAGGCGGTTTTTTTACAGCAGGAACTATTGCATGACCATCAACATCGCTGATATAGTGAAAAATTCGAAGCATATGTGCTCGTTCTTCGTCAGATTGTCGATGCATAAATTGAGCGCAACCATCTAATCCCTCATTGTCACACCATGAAGCCATTGATAAATATAAAAACGAAGCATATCCTTCTAGCTCTATCTGCCTATTCAGTGCAGTCTCCATTTTTTTTGTTAACATAATTAATTCCTTTAATTTTTTAAGTTTTACAATTTTATTGAATTAAGCTGATAAATGAAAGCATATAAAAAGCAAGCGTGTTATATTTTTTCTTTTCTTAAACACATAACAATTACAAAGGCCTGATAAACAGAATATTATCATTTTTCGTTCTTATTTAGTCTGATTACAAACTACCTTAATCATAGTAGAACGAACTCATTCTACAAGAAAAATATTCCAGTAATTCTATCTGACTTACAATCATCTAACTTAACAGAATAAAACGCTTTAGGGAGGTAAAAGGTTCAATTATTTTAAAAAGAAAGAGATGGCAAAAGCGATAACTGCGATAATAAAACCATACATAAATATCCCATAGCAAATGCGCAGATAACGATATTTTTTTGCCAAAACAATTCCGAGGTAATACAAGTCTCTTGTCATAGAACTATAAAGAAAATCATTATCCTTTATCATTTCTGTCATCCCCCAATGAAAATCTTGAAGTGGCATATTATAAAAATTACCGAAGAAGAGCAGATTGGAACGTTTGTTTTTAATATCTTCTCTTGTAAATTTCCCTTCAGTGATCTTTGGTCGTGTCGATAGGGTAGCAAAGATAATAGCAAAAAGGCAAACAAATAAAAGGATAATCGTAGGTATAATTAAATTAGGATGATCTTCGAAACGAGGGACTAAAGTAGATAAAGTGATAGATATAATAATAGCATTGATAGAAAGCATGATGTTTGCCTTATTGTCGGCAATCGAGCTAAGGTTGACATGAGTACGATAAGTTGTTCTGTACATCGTCTCGACACCTCGCCCTAAGCTAATTTGCTTCAGATTTAAATCTTTTTCTTTACTTGTACGCTTTTGTGTTTTTCCTTTTTTCTTCGATGACTTTTTCTTATCCAGCTTTGCCATTTCATTGACGGTCATTACCTCATAAGGGTTTAGGCGCAGTCGCTGTTTTTTCAATTGCTTGATGTGTTTTACTTTTCGTTTATCATACATCTGCCGTGCTACACCAGTATGGTATTGATGATTGGTTATAAAACCCATTTCAAAATCAACCCACTCTTGTTCATTCATTACCACATTTTTAGCTAATGTCAATTCTTGGCGAACTTTGCTGCATCTGTCCCAGTATATTTTTTTTCCTAGATGACTAAGATCTGCATCACAAATAATTTCTTGTAAAAGATTGACAGGAGTCTGTGGCATTTTAGTAACCAGAATACAACCCACTACTTTTTCTAAATCTTCGGCAGGATAAGCATGTTTGGACAAAAAATCTCGTGCATATTTTGCACTTCGACTTTCATGGTCTTGTGGTCCTTTATCATAGCCTGTGTCATGAAACCAAGCAGCAAGGCTCAAGATTTCTTGTTCTTTTACGCTTAGTTCGTATTTATTTCCAATTTCTTTTACGGCCTCTACGACATTCAACGTATGATCAATATTATGATAAGCATACTTATCAGGTACTTGCTCTGTAATGTAATTAGAGACATAAGCTTCTACATCAAGTAATAATGAATTTTCGACCACCATATTAGGTTTTACTTTTTGAGGCCTTAAATTATTAAATTTTGAGGAGAATTGTGGCATTATTATTTTCTAATTCCCATAACACCTTTAAAATAGTTTTTTTTCACAAAGACTAGTCTCAAATATTAGAAGAGCATTTTATAAATAAAACACCTTCATTTTGTTTATGTATAATGCTATCACTGATAAAAAAATACAGATAGCATCATTTCATAAAATGTATTTTTCGAATCATATTACTCTTAGTTTTATCTTACAATCACTTTATTTTGTACTTACTTCTGCATTATATTTTTCGCAAATTGTATACTGTTACTGCTCCCCACCTCCATATGTAGACTAAATTATACGTTTTTTCGACACTTCTAAAATGTATAGCTAAATCTACCTTCTATCCCTTCTTTTATTTTTTTACTTCACAACAACTATGAACAATGAAAAAAGAAATTGACAGACTCACAAGAGAAATTTTTAAAGACCAACACCTTTTAGCTTCAATAGGTTTTACGCCGCAAGAAGCAGAAATATTTTATTATCTCATTCAAGGTGTCTCAATCTCAGAAATATCTAAACGTTTGGAGTTACCTTATAGAGAGGTTCGCAATATTAAAAACAAGCGATTTCATTTGATTCCTGTTTTTCTACAACGTAAACTCTCCCAGTTTGCAAAATTTGATCTTTCGACCATAAATATGAAGCTGGTTCAACTCAATTCTTTTTTGAGTAGTCATATCGAATATTTTAAAACGACACAGGTTTATAATATCAAAGAATTAAACCTATCAAAACGAACACTAAATTCACTTATAGCCTCCAATATTCATACAACAGACGATTTGGCAAAATACTCTAAACGCAGTTTGAAGGGACTTAAAAATATTGGAGACAAATCTATCCAAGAAATTATTAGTGTTTTAGAACATTTAGATATACCATTTAAAGAAAATGAAAGCAGGTCGTCTTAATTGGAATCTCTATCCTTTTCAAGGTATTTTTTATTACGATAATCAGCGTAGTTCCAGGATAACCAGCTATAGTTTTTTTGAATATCTTCGAACTGCTGCTTCTTCCGGTCAAGCGCAGCGTCAACGCCTTTGGTAGAATAGTAAGGATAAGACTTTAACTCATACAACTTGTTTTTATAGTCTAATAGCAAAAAGAGATTTTTATCTGAAACATTATTAATTAACCAAGGTGTTTCAATATTACTTTTGACTTCTGTCAGGATATTATATCGAGTAATAAACACATCCCAATTCACAAAGGTTGTGAAGACTAATGTAATGTATACTGCCCAAGAATTACGATGCAATAAATAATACAGGCTTCGCTTTTCTTTAACTTTGATATACATGGTTCCTAAACCCACCAATACTAAAATTAAAAAGATCATTACACCAATTCGCTTGTAAGCTAAACCATGATGATCTATATAATGCGAGTTGCGTATAGCGACAGAAAAAGCCAATATCGCATTTTGCACAATCCAAAAATAAGCAGCTTTTTTGAGTAAGGTATTTTGTGCTAAAAAATTTAGATTCTTACGGAAGAAATATAAAAGTACGGCCATCGCTAAAAGAATAGCGATGATTAATAAATAAGTTCCTTCATGCACAAAGCTTTTTAAGTTTTGTAAATTATTATCATCAAAACCAAACCATACATATCGAATGTCAATGACATTGACAATAAACAGTAATACATTCAATGATAACATCAACAACAAACCTGCTTGGCATTCATTTTTCAAAGCGATCATACTAAAGTTGTATTTCACCTTTGTATTGGTAGATCGTTTGCGACTTAAAAAATCGCTATGCTGTTCTTCTTTTTGTGCAAACCGATTATATGGAGATTTCCAGAATACAGCACCTAGGAAGAAAACACCAGAGAGGATAAAGAGCACTCGTTCAAAGGAAATATCCCAAGTAAAAAAGTTGATAAATTGTCCCCAAAACCGATTAGATAATTGTGCAAAGGTTGGATTGGCTAAAAAATAAATCGCATAAAAAACAAGTAATACTACAAAAGGAATTCCTGCTAATTTTAAAAACCGAAAAACATTTTTGGTTCGCTGCGAATTGGTATTTACTGTACTAAAGTTCGCAATAAACTTTGCTGGCACTTCTACCAAACTTCGCCAATAGAGTAGAAAAGCATAACCGATAAATCGAAGGGTACGTTGTTGTACAAATCCTACTAATGCGAAACTTGATAATAGATGGACAACTTTACTAATAGCGGAGTTGTGCCATACAATAATAAGCGCTGTTGCTAGCGTGCCTGTAGCACAAAGCCATACATTGCGAGAACTTCTACTTTCTGGATAAAAATAAAGCAATCCGCTTGTAAGCACTATCGCAAATAATAGACTGTTTAAACCCATTTTTTCACCCCAAAAAAGAAAATTATACAAGAGTACTCCAATGAATACAAATAGATTAGCAATGATGTGACGTTTCATAGCGTAGTGGTTTTTACTTTTGGGAGGGTACCAAAAGCAATGATTTATGAATAGACTCGTTAATCATAGTTTTACTATACTGACCCCAAAATGGTTTTCGGCTTGCCAAATGATTAAAGCTACCGAAGATCAACCGATAATAATTTATGATGATCCTTAAACCGAATACTAATCAGTACACTTAGTCTAATAGGATGATGCGGTTTTGGTATCACTAATAAGTGTTGCCATTGTCAAATAAGTAATCAGTAAAAAGCCAAAAAGAACAACAGCTATACCTAGTGTATTGGCGTAAGCAAAGGGGTGTAAAACGATGTAACCAATTTCTTTGAAAAGATGAATTGGATTCGTGAGTACATCCCAAGAGTTCCAACGTAAGTAGCGACCAATATAAATACCAAAGCTACAAAGGGTAATAGCTCCAATGCTAATACTCCATGCTACTATAGATTTAACTCGTTTCTGAAAAAATAATTGTATTTCATATAAAGAAAATAGACCAAGCATCAGACCTGTCCATGCAAATGAAACAATCATCATTAGGTCATACCAATGAGGAATTGGTGAACGAGACTTTAGGTGTAACAAGTCTGTAAGGATGTAGGGGGCGTTAGGCAAAAATAGTAACCAAACGCTAATGCAAATTCCAACTTTTAAAAAGGACTGAGTAAAGACATATATTTTTTCGATGCTCAATGAAATCCAGTAAGGAATCCAAGCAAGAAATAAGTTCCAAACCAAAAATAAAAAAGTAGGTGTACCTCTATACATTCCATAATAACCCATATTGGCTATCTCACTTGAATGTTTATCGACATAATAAAATCGTACACCTACTAACAACAGATTAAAAATAGTAGAGAGGCATAAAAGAGAGAACAAACGAAACTGCTTTTCGTTTCTAAAAAATGATTGAACTTGATTAACCATGTTTTATCTTTATTAATAGGAATTGTTTAACGGAATTGGGAAGTATACAGAAACCGAATATTGGTAGTATGAATCTACTCCCTAAAATGAAATGATCTCTTTATCATAGTATATTTTGTAAATCATGTTTCTTAAGTTCTGAGTAGGCTCGTTGAGTAAGTGTCTGAAATTCCACCCCCAAAAAGGAAGTGCTTTTTTCCCTTTTCTATACTCTTGTTTAAATACTTTATAAAACTCAGGAAATGCAAGAAGAGCTAGCAAGGCAGTGCCAATAGCATAGAGTGAGCGCTTGCCATTTCCGATCAAATAGTACTGCATATAAGCTTCTTCTATTACAGTGGTTTTGTATTGTAGTAATACATGCATAACGTCGTGGTCTTCGTACAATGGGAGTAAATCAAAACCCTCACGCTCTAGAAAAAGACCAAGATCTTTTCCTAAAGAGCATGACGGGTATTGCTGTAGTTTTTGAACGGAAAGCTCCCAAGGCTTTCGATTTCGTTTCATCAATTTGGCATAAATAGGTTTGGTATATTCTACCAAGTTGATGAGTAGTTTTTCTCTGAAGCAGAATAATTTTCCATAAAATGTTTCCTGTTCTATTGCTTTCCCATAGACTGTTTTCATAGTTTTTATTTTAGGTGCTTTCAATATTTTATATCTTGCTTTATACCTTGTTCTAGTCTGATATTCGCTATATGTTTTATTTAGAACCATGATTTGTGTTTTTAAAAGTACTTTGTTTTTCAAAGTTGGGTGACAAAAAAAAGGATTTAAAAATTTCCCCCTGAAAAATTAGCTTCCATTCCTGTTATTGATCAACTGCTCTAAAGCATCTAAATGATCGTTGAAAGCTTTGGTTCCCTCTTTAGTAGCGTTATAAGTAGTTTGTGGTTTACGACCAACAAACTCTTTTTTAACCGTAATGTATTTTTGTTTTTCGAGAGCTGCAATATTAGAGGCTAAGTTGCCATCTGTTAGCTCCAACATCTCCTTTAAACTTTTAAAATCTATCCATTCGTTTACCATTAGTATAGACATAATGCCTAACCGAACCCGATTATCGAAGATTTTATTTAAGTTGGTGATGATGTTCTTCATGTGCGCGTCTAAACTTGCTTTTGTGTTTATTTTTACGCTTGTGTTCTTTCGTATTTGTTATACATCAAAGTTCCGTAAATTATGTGCAATATACCAAAACCTATTGCCCAAAATTCCAAGCCATAACCTAGAAAATTTATAGCAATCAATCCCAATACGATTTCGCAGATACCAAGATAACGCACATCGTCGAACGTATACTTACTAGCATTGAGCAAAGCCAAACCGTAAAAAATAAGTGTAGTAGGAGCAACCAGTCCAAACATCCCATAGCGCATTAGTGCTATACAATATAAGCCACCTGCCACTAGCGGAATAGCTAGACTTATCAGCAAACGTTGCGTCAATGCTCCCCAAATTTTTTGCCCTTTTTGTTTTGCTTGCCTTGTCGTAAAAAAGATACCACTAGCTAAAGCACAAATTAACACAATAGCCGCATCTAGTATTAAAAAACGCAACGGATCGATCCCCCATTTGGTAGGTGCTGCTGCTGCTTCGTAGTAATACGTTCCTTCAAAAGGCGAAATATTAAAAAATATATAAACCGCTGCAGCTCCTAGCAAGGCAAAAATACCAGCAGAAACGCCTGAAAGGCCACTAAGTGAAATAAATCGTGACGAACGCTCCATCATAGAACGTATATCACTTAGGGTTTTTAAATGGTCGTTTTGATTATTCATTACCATAAATTATAACAATTTAAAGTACTTTGAAATTCAAAGTTATAAAACTAAAGCTAATAACGCAAGCTTTTTTGATGAAATTGTGTGTGAATAGAAAAAAATTATTTTTTGATGATTTAGCGTTGTCTAAAAAAGAAGAAAAGTCCTATCAATAATACTCCTCCTATCAAGTAATAGTACCACTGAAAAGACGACGGAAAATCAATAGCTGCCATTTCTCCTGCAGGAATAAAACCTGCCCAATAATATGGGTGTTGCATTTCAGGAATAGCTGTTTCTTCAAGATAGGAGAGTTTGGCATTTCGAAGAGCTTCATCCTTTTGCTGGCCTGCTTGGAGGTTTTCATAGAATTGAAGCATTATTTTAGACGTAGCTTTATCAGGTACTTTCCAAAGGCTCATAATCGTACTTGATACTCCTGCATAACTAAATGCACGAGACAAACTCATGATGCCTTCTCCTCTACTTAATTGCCCATAGCCCGTATTGCAAGCACTCAATACAACTAGCTCTGCATTTAGCGATAAATTATATAATTCGGCAGCATTTAGTTGATTGTCTTCTAAGGTATCTGTAGCATTAGGAGTAAATAGTAAATTGGAATACATCGGATTGAGATCGTCTAATAAGGAGTGCATCGCTAAGTGTAAAATTTTATAATTTGCAGCTTCTTTTTTGAAGGTATACTCATTTGCAGCTTCACTCAAATAAGCCCTACCATTAAGTAATTGGCTAATTGACTCTACTTCGTTTATCGCTCCTTCTAGTTGGTATTCGCCTGCTCTAACCAAGGCAAGCACTTCTTGATTTTCTGAAGCTATTTTATCATAATCTGGCGCAAAGCCTCCAAATAACTGAGTTGCTTTTTTATTGCTATTCTGCATTTGCTCTTTCAACAATGTTGCTGAGTAAGCGTAACTAATATTATATTTTTTAAGCAGATAAGGTAGATCTGCTATTGAGTTAGTTGAAGTACTATTTGTTAATAATACTTCAAAGGGAACATAGCCTAAAATAGCATCAGGAATTAGAATAAGTTTGGTTGTTTCTTTTTGTAATGTTAGAACATCTTTGAGTAAAACATCAAAAAGTAATGTGGCATTTTTTTGATATTGCGCAGCAGCTTGATCCTCATTGGTTAGTCGCCATTTAGTATCACTTAAAGCTTGTCTTAATTCTTTGATAGATGAATTGAAGTTGGTCGGCTTTTTCTTTTTCAAACAAAAGAAATCGTCTTTCGAAATCGTAAAAATATAAAGGTCTTTGTCTCCTACAAAATACTCTACAAGCGTTTCTTCTTCATCAAGTAAGTCTCGCTGAATATCGCTCGGATTCACAGAAAAAATATCATATTTCAACCGAAAATAATCTGGATAATCTTGTTCTAACGAACTAACAAATTGCTGGTACTCTTTTTTTAGATCGAATATTTTCTGCTGATAGTTACTTAGTTTTTCTTTTCGATTTTTTTTCGTTTTTTCTTTATGCAATCGACTCTCCCAGTGTGATAACTCGAAGCGTAATTGAAACTCTTTTTCGATCAATTCATTTGGAAGCTGAGCATAACGCGCTGCTGCATTTTTTCGAGCTTCCAGCAGTAAAGTTGCTTTTCCTTTTTCGGCAATCTGCCAAGCCTGTTCAAGATATGCTTCGTCTTTAGTAGTCATGTATATATCGTGAGCTATTTCTAATCCTCGCTCAAAAATAGTATAGCTTTGATCAAAAAGATATTGCTTATCGTAATCAGAATTAAAATCTATTCGGATACTATCCATTAATGAGATAGCTAGTTGGCTAGTCAACCAAGCTAGTTCCATGTCAGCAGTATTTTTTGATTGCTGATACCTATCAAATAATGCAACAGATTTCAAATCTAGAATTTCTAACAATTCTTTTTTTAAGTAAAGGTTTTGCAATCGCGGATTATCTGTTGTAGCAGCAATTGTGTTGTCATTTGTTACATTACTAATAGCTTCTTGGTAATATTCTAATGCTAGATCATAGTCCTTTCGTGAGGCATGTACCTTACCCAATTCTGCATTTGTAATAGCTAGGGTAGATGTCTCGTTTTTGTATGCTTTCTCCTTTAGTTGCAAGGAAAGATTAAGATACTTTTGAGCTTCAGACCACTTTTGTTGACTTCTATAAATTTGCCCTAACTTGTGATAAGTATTCATCAAAAAAGGATCATCTTTATCGTGATAATTAAGCGATTCGTTCAGATAAAAAAGAGAACTATCTATCTGTCCTTTTACTTCATAAAGATCAGCTAGCCCATTGTATGTAGAAATAATTCTATTTTTAAGAATACTCCGTTTTTGCTCTAGTAACTTAAATGATAATTTTTGCTCCACTAAAGCATCCAAGTAATATTTCAAGGCAGTAGCATAGTCTCCTTTTGCTTGATAGCTTCGAGCAATATGTGCATAGTTGAGACCTATCGCAGCATTGTACCGATCTTCTTTTTCGATGATTCTACTGTACCGCAAACTTTGCAAATGATTTTCGATAGACTCATCGTATTGGCCTCGTTGCTTGTAAATGCTACCAATGTATTGATGTGACACTCCTAGTCTCCGTATCTGTTTTGAAGTTGGATCAGGCAAGGCGCCAAGGATGTTGATTAGTTCATAAAAAGCACCAAGCGCTTTATCATAGTTTTTTATTTTGTAAAAATAATTCCCCCAATAGACCTGATTTGTAATCCAAAAAGCTTCTTTAGTATCGCCTTCTATAGTAGCAATTGCACTATCAACTCGAAGTAAATTATGATAATAACTCGCCATCTCATAATGATAATTGGAGCATTGTACTTTAGCAATGAGTGCTTCTATTTTTTTGTCTTTCCAAGTTATTGATTGAGCAAGTATTTCTACAGAGTCAAGATAGCGCATCGTCTGATCAAAATCGGTGTAATAACTTTTGACTAATTGTGTTTCTAGTTGCTCTACTCTCGCAGAATCTTGGCTACTTTGTGCATTTAGTGCAACGTAAAAGCAGAGATAGAGTAGAGAGATCGATAGTGTTAAACTACGTTTAAACTGCATGACTTCTAGGGTAAAAAGTTATAAGGAATTGTTCAATATTGTATACTCTATTCTTTGACGAATTTGACATCCATTTTATATGTTCGCAAAGATTTCCCTTTTAGTAGTTTTGTAATAAACACTTTTCCTTGTCCTATATAATCTGGGTTGGATAGCTTGAAAGAGTACATTTGTAAATCTTTTGGTGCTGTGTCTTGATAACTTTCTGCTATTGTTTTATTATTCGCATCGACCATTCTGATAGAATAAGTAATACCTGCTTTGTCTAAAAATATAGCCGGTCGAAGCAAAGCAGGCATTGGCATACAAGTACCAATTTCTGGACAAGGTCTTGGATCATCATCTATTATTATTCCTCTCATAAGGTCAGCAAGTTCTTTTGCTGCTTTTATGTTTTCTAAAATATCTTCAGCGATTTTTTTACATTCTTCTTCGTTTTCTTCAGTTATTTCTTTACAATCTTCTTCCTTTTCTTGTTCAGCTGCTCTGGTAACATATGCATAACCATTAGAGCCTTCTTTTTCTTGTGTACATTGAATACTACTCATAAATAGTAAAGCTAATCCGAATCCGAAGGTTATTTTTTGAATTATGTTTTTCATCATTTTGGAGTTTGTTAGTTTAGAAATATTCTTTTTTCTTTTGTTCTTTTCTTTTTTAGAAAGTGAACATAAGAGCTAATTAAATTGATGTAAAGCGCTAACTTGTTAGAGAAGATCGTTAATTGATGTCGATAGACGAGAAGATTAGCTATATATTTATCTTCATTTGGTTTTGTTACTTCCATAATTTAAATGGTGATTAAAAGTACAATGTTTTCGGTTAAAAAAAAAGTCTATCTTTTTTAAAAAAAAAGAGTACACCATGTTCACCTTTTTCTTTTTTAGCACATTAAGAAATAAAACTGCTATTATTAAACTTCTTCTAGTAAAGTAAAAAGACTGTTATTTACCACTTTTAGTAAAAACTTTCTAATTTTAAGGCTCATTAGATTTACTAAAATTGGAACGCAGTACAAACAAAGAACAAATATTAGCAGATATTCGGATAGGAAAAGAGGAGGTTTTGCAAGATATTTATAATGCAAACCGTGATGCCTTTTTGACCTGGAGTAGGAAACGTTTTTCCTGCTCAGAAGACGATATTCTTGATGCCTATCAGGATGCGATGATTGTTTTTTATAATAATGTGAAAAACAAAAAAATTACCAATTTAGAATCAACTATTAAGACATATATTTTTGCTATCGGCAAAAATTTGCTACTTAAGTCTTATGCAAATAATCAAAAAACTACCCTCTCAGATAATATTGACGATGCGATTGTTCGTAAAGTCGACTATACGGTAGGTCATAAAATAGAACTAACACATCGTCAGCAGGTGCTCTCTGGTATATTGAATCAAATGGGAGACGTTTGTGCCAACATCATAAAGCTTTTTTATTATCGCAATTTTAGTATAGAAGCTATTAAACATGAGCTGGGCTACAAACATGTAGACGTTGTGAAAAGTCAAAAATTGCGTTGTATGAAAAAACTTAAAACAATGGCTAAGGCTCAAAAAGATTCACTTTTTTAATTGATAAAATGTCTATTCAATGAGTGAAAAAGATTTAGATTTAATTGAACGGTACTTCCGAGATTTATTGTCGGAGGAAGAACGCTTGGCATTCGAAAAACGTATAGAATCGGATGAAGAGCTAAAGGCTGAAGTAGATTTTCATCAAGATATGTTAGTGGCTGCCCAACATGAAGGTGATACAGCTCTAAAAAAAATGTTTCAACAACAAGAAACAAAATCGACTAATGTAGCTAATGAAACTGTAAAAATAGAGCGACCACCTACGGCTAAAATTTTTAGTTTGAAGAAAGTAATGGCTTTGGCGGCTAGTGTTTTATTTATGGTATTGAGTTATTGGTTTTACCAACAATCATTACTAGGTTCTCCCGATTTATTTGCCAATAACTTTGAACAATATCCAAATGTAATCGCTCCTATAGAACGAGGAGAAACGGCTACCACCACTTTAGAAAAAGCATTTGCCGCATATGAGAACAAACGCTACGAAGAAGCAATCTCTTCTTTTGATCAATTAGAAAACTCAACGATTAATTTCGATGTATTATTCTATAAAGCTAACGCACTACTAGCCCTTGGCAAAAACAATACAGCAATGCAAGCTTTCGAACAAGTCGTAAATAGTAAGACTAAATTTTCGGCACAAGCAAAATGGTATCTGGCATTGACCTACCTTAAGCAGAACAACAATGTACAAGCTAAAACGATATTGGAAGAAATTATTAAAGATAAATCTTTTAATTATCAGAAAGCTGAGGAGCTTATAACACAACTATAAAACTTGTAGAGTATATGTAGAGAAATCGCTCTGAAAAGCTTTAATTGAAAAGAGCCTACCCATTCGTAGAATAGGTAGGCTCCGGGGTAACGCTCTCTTAATTTTCGTAAAATACAATGTAAATATACTACTATATTTACATAAAAAATGTTAATAAAAACTTAAAATATTATAGAATATATTTATTTAAGTATAAATTTTTCTGAATATACTTCATTTCCTTGCAAAATACTCAATAATAATGTCCCTTTAGAAGCATTTTTCAAATTAATCACTTTCTTGAACCTGCCATCAAAACGCTTCAAATTTTTGTTATATACCTCTTTCCCATTTACATCTATGATTTTAATTTGAATAGGTTGTGCTGGAGCTGTAAATTCAAGTGTTATTTTTCCATCCGTTGGATTCGGGAAAATACTTATTTCGGAAAGATCTAAAGTTTGGTTAGACTCTGCTGTCTTACGTTTTTCGCTTACTTCTTCTTCGTTATCATTTTCATCAATAAAATAGATTTGAGCATCTCCATCAATATTGATTTCTTCACCATCTTCGTTTATCCATTTATTGATTTCTATAGTTTGGCTTGAAGTACTACCTGTACCTTCTTTTAGTGTTGCCGTTGTTTGTAGTGCCTGACCATTACGAAGGTAACTGATGCTTACTTGATCGCCTGGATTTTTCGTCATCAAAACGCTTGTTACTGCTTCAATACTTTGAGTTGGTGCCGCATCGAGAGCTGTAATAATGTCTCCTGCTTGTATTCCTGCTTCTGCCGCTGCCGACTCTTCTATTACTTCATCAATAAGTACTCCTTCTTCACTTTCTCCTGTAATTGTTTCAACTCCATTGATATTTTCTACTTCCTTTTTCATCTTGACACCTAAAAAAGCTTTGCTCGAAGGTGACTTCATTTGCATCATTTTCACCTTTTTATTCTTGTCAGATTTTTTAAAATTGATGCCATGTTTTTTTAAGGTTTCTTTTACATCGTCAGGAAGTTCTTCTGTACTATTATACTCTTTGACATCAGCACCATCTGTTTTGATTTTTATTTTTTTGTCACCATATGTTGTATTAATGTCAATATTCATATCATCTAGTTCTTTGCGGATGCCTTCAGGCATTTCTTCTTCGCTATCAAATTTCATAATACGAACTTTTCGATTTTCTGTATTGCCTTCTTCGATTTCTATATCAATATCCAATTCTTCCATATAGGCATCAGCTTCGTCTCCTTCGAGCGTTACTTCTTCGACTGTCTCGTTGCCATTTTCGTCAATCATTTTTTTGACAATGACAATTTTCTTTTGTACTTCTTCGGGATTGTTCTGTGCAAATAGGTTGATCGTACAAACTAAAAGTACTAAGGTTAAGATGCTTCTTTTTAAATTATTCATATTTAAAATATATTTAGTTTAATTGATTTACAAAAGTCGGAATTTAGATTAGAAAAATCAATTTCTATTTGTTGATTTTTTGATCTGCATAGTTCCTTTGTCAAATTTGTTTCCTGTATGCTCTTTATAAAGTTTCAGATATTTCTGATGAACATGATCTGGTTGTTTTTCTCCATTGATGCGCAAAATCTTATTCGTCATTTTAAACGAATACTTTGAGTCGGAGTCTATTAGACCATCTTGCATGAGTTCCCTTTCCAAATGATTATTAAAATTTTCAGCTTTCCATCTATCCAATTTTTCATTAGTGATTGCTTCGATCTCTGCTCTATAGGCTCTAGCTTTTTCTTTGTAGTGGTCTAACTTTTCTCGATACCCTTCTCGATACTTATGTTGGATGTCTCGTAAATGATCTTCAAGATCCCTTAGTCTATCTTTTTGTTCTCTGGCAATAGATCGAAGCTCTTCTTTATCAATCTCAATATCTCCAATATCGGCAACAAAATCTTCGAAGTGATCTTCGATTTCTTCAGCCCAATCTTCCATATCTCTTTCTAATTCTTCTGTTTCAATCTCAAGGATTTCATTTCCATTCTCATCGATTATAATCATGTTTTTTCCCTCTTCTACCTCTTGTTCGTTAATACGAATATTATCGTCTCCATCTATTTCTATTGTTATTGATTCGCCATCTGTTTCTTCAATTGTAATCGAAGTATTGCCATTCTCATCTATTTCTTTAGTAATTTTTCTATGCTTACTAAAACTTCCCTTTTCTCCTATTGCAGGTGGTGCTAGGATATCTATACTCGGCGCCGTCGGAGGAGCAGGTGGCGCTGGAGGAGATGGTACATCCATTAGATCCTCAATAAGCTCCTCATATTCATCCAATTCTTCTTCTGGAATTTTTTCACCGTCTATAATTAGTTCAGTTATTTCACCATCTATAACATCTATTTTGATTTCGCCTTCATCTGTTTTTTTATGAAGCGTTTGTTTTTGGTTTCTTCGATTACCATCTGGTACCGTGTCTTGTTCTATATTCGTGATGTTATAAACACGAACATTTACTTTTTCCTTTTTAGGAAGCTCAGTTTTAATGTGTATAACTTTATCCTTCGGTTTCTCTTCTTCAATAGTCGTAATTGTCAATACAGAACTTTCTTCTGTAATTGGTGTTGGGTTATTTCCAAAAGATAAAAATACAATAGCAACTAAAAGAAGACAAGTGGCTGTGAATTTTTCCATAATATTAAATCTATTTTGAGGTTGATTTAAAATACGTTTTACTCTGTTTAAAAGGTTTTGTTTAGGTCCAGAAAAGAGCATTGCAAAAGCTGGAACCTTTTGGTCAAGCTCTTGCAAATGCACTAATGCTTTTGCGTATTCTAAGGAGCTTCCACAAAGTTCGACAGCAATATCGTCGCAACAGTTTTCTCGCTCCAATCTTATATTTCCAGAAATCCACCAAACTGCAGGATTGAAATAAAAAAGTACTTCAATAAAAGATTGTACAATATTTATCAAATAATCATTCCGATAGATATGCGCTAATTCATGTGCAAGAATCGCTTCTACTTCTTTTTCATCTAAAGCATTTATCGCACCTATAGGTAAAAGAATCATGGGTTTTACAGCACCTATAATCATAGGCATAGTCACCAATGCTGATTCAACTAATTGGATACTTTTATGTACAGGTATTTTTTGTTTTAATGTTACTAATTTTTGTTGCCAGTAAAAAGGCAGTGGTGTATTTTGTTCAGTCTTCAATTTATATACATGAGCAAAACCGCCTATCATTCGAATTGCAAAAAGGATAGCACCAAAGAACCAAACTAATACAATAGTAGAAATGTGTTGATCGAAAAAAGCACTAAATTGTTGTATCGAAATTTGGAAGAAATTATAATTCGAAGCCTGTCCTCCTAGACCATATAACAATAAGGAAAGTTCTTGCGATCGATCTATTTGTGCAGCATCATAAACATAAATAAAGGTAGATAAGGCAAATATGAAAACTGTAAATAAAGAGAAGATTCCTACTTCATAACGAAGCTTTGCAGATTTATCTCGTAGTAGATACATAGCCGCTGCTAGACATATAGCAATTAAGGCACCTTGCCAAAGTGAATGCACAACTGTCCAACCTAGTGCATATATAATTTCGTCTGAAATGAATTGTTGAATAAAATCCATAGCGTATTTTTTTATTTGAAGTTGTTTAAGAATGTGTTCTGAGAACAACTTCTTTGTTAGAACTGCAGCAATACGATAGTATTACTGATTCTTATTTTCAATCTTTTTAATTAATGCTTTTATTTCTTCCAGTTCTTCTTTTGAAGCATTGTGATTACCTAATGCTTGCATTACCATATTCATCGCAGAGCCTCTGAAAGTTGCATCAACAAAGTTTTTCAAAAGACCTTTTTGCACATCATTTTCTTTGACATTGGCTTCGTAAATATGAGTACGTTGTTCTGTATTACGATGTACCAGTTTTTTGTCTGTCATGATTTGCATGATCTTAAGGGTAGTGGTATAACCTACTTCTCGCTTTTCATTCAGTTTGTCATTAATGAAGCGAACGGAACAAGCACCATACTCCCAAAGTAGTTGTAGTATTTCTAATTCTGAATCAGTAGGTTTTTGCTGGAGAATTTTAGTCATTTTTATAGAAATTTTTTCTACGAATAATTTCGTACTACAATTATATACGAAATCATTCGTAATTACAACTAGAAGTACGATTAATTTCGTATTTTACGAAAAATTTAACATTTGAAGGTCTATCAATAAAGACAAGAAAAAATAAAAAAGGTGTCTTCATTTGAATGAAGACACCTTTTTTAAGGAGAGATTTATCGAGGTCTTTAATTTGCCTCTACGCCCGTTATGATATATTTTGTATCCCCTCTCCAAGGAATTGCTCGGTATTGCTCTTTGTATTTAACAACTACTTTTTTACCACGTAGTGCTTCCATCTTTTTATAAACATCATCATCAATAACAGAAAAATCCCAAAGATTTCCGATGTTTGTTTCACCATTATCTTCTCCACCTACCGAAAGTCCTCCAAGACTTAATTGCCCTTCATAGGTTTTAAAAACCACGCCTTTTTCGGAGATTTTTATCAATTCGCCCGCTCTACTTCCGTCGCTATAAGTCATTGTTGCAAAGAACAAGTAACCTAGTCCTCCTAGAATAGCGAGTATAATAAGTCCAATAATCAATCGTTTCATAAAGCGACCTGCTTTTTTTGTTCCTGATTTCAGACCTTCTGTTATTTTTTCAGTTGTTTCCTCAATATCTTCTTTTAATTCGTTTTTCTTTTCTTCAAAACTTCCCGTTGGTGCCATAAAGCTTTTATTTTAGGATGAATAATTTTTACAAAAGTAACAAAAAAAGAATGAAATATTCTTTCCTTCAATCAGACTTCTTACTCATCCAAAAGTCACTTTTCGAGAGGTGTACCATGTATACTTTGCGTTATAAAATGTTCTGGAAATTTTTCGACACCAGGAAAACCCAAACTAATATCTCGACCATCATGTGGAATGTAGGCTGTACCAAAGATATAATCCCAAAGAGCTAAGGATAAACCAAAATTCACCCCAAATCGACGTTCTTTTGGCAAATCATAAGCATGATGCCATATATGCATTTCTGGACTATTGAATAAATACTTCATAATAGGACCTAATATAAGGCTGCCTAAAACTATACTGGCGAGTATCAAACCTATTTTCACAAAGATTGCTGAGGCAGCAAAAAAGCTAATATCAAATAAACCAAAGGCAATGCAAATACCAAGTAAACCTCCCAAAACACCTCCTGTAATGTAACCACTTACTGAAATATTGGAATGATTATAATGACCTACTGCAAGCGTAAAAATATGAATAACAAAAAAATCGTGTAAACCAATACCAAGCAAGGCTAAAGGAATATATTCTAAAGATCGGTATACCACATTTTCCATCCAATGATAACGAAGGTGTGCTGCAAACCCCATCTCTTGAACCGAATGATGAACTTTGTGAAATTCCCATAAAAACTCAGAACGATGGAGTAAACGGTGTACCCACCATTGTACAAAGTCTCGTACTAAAAAACCTGTTATCAAAATTGCCCAAATGGGCCAAGCTTGCATAGGATTGGAGGCTTGTAGGTCGAAACCTGTGAGAGCATTTATTCCATCATTGAAAAGATTGACAATGACATCAGAAGCGGCATTGTAAATGATAAGCGAAAAAAGGAAAAAATTAAAAAACATATAAAAGAAATCTAACCAGAAATCTTTACGAAAAGTAGCTTGTTTCGTTCGCCAAGGTTGAACTATTTCTAGTAAAAAAAAGAAAGCGGATACGATGAGCAACCAATAAAAATAATTTCCCCAACTAGGGTGCGTTATTTCGTGCCACAGATAGTTGGCGTATCCTGTATACCCATTTACAAATACCTTTAAATATTCCATATTTATTAAACGACAAAAATTTAATTTGGTTTATCAATCAACGCATCAACATCAAATCGCCAGAGTTGGTTACAGGTCTCGTTACTCCATTTTCAATGACTGTAAACTCAGCAACCCATACATAAACCCCTTCGGTAGCTACACTTCCTCGATATCGACCATCCCAAGCATCAGAGGGGTTTGTTGATTCAAAAATTTTGGCGCCCCAACGATCAAAAACGAGTAATGAATAATCATTTAATACACAGTCTGTCATTGGACGGAACGCATCATTAAAACCATCAGCATTAGGCGAAAAAATATTGGGATAAAAAACTTCACATTGTTCACATTCCATTAAGTTGATTGTATCCGAAACGGTTTCACAATCACTATAAAGAAGAGCAATATATTCTCCCGCTTCTGTCACCAAAAATGTACTTTTAGTAGATCGATCCTGCCATATATATTCTACATCAAACGATTGTGTAGCATCCAAAGTTACAGCACCATTGCAAAAATAAGTATCCATCCCTAATTCCAATTCAATAGGTGGAATAAAAGTAATATTTACGTCATCTATCAACGTATCACAAGGTGTCGTTACGGTTACAGAATAATTGCCCGTTGCGGTAATGGTATAACTTGGGTTAGTAGAACCATCCTGCCATATGTATGTTGCTCCCAATGAATTTAGATCATAAAAAACAGTATCGTTCGGACAAAGGGTTTGATCTTCTCCCAACTCAATTACTGTAGGATCAGTATAAAACGCCTCAATTTCGCCAGTCAGTGACTGACACTCATTCGTAACTGTTACAGCATAGACACCTGCTTCTGTTATGGTAAAGGTTGGATCAGTAGAGCCATCTTGCCATAAGTAAGTTGCATTTTCATTTGATACATCTAAGGTTTGCGTATCGCCATTACAAATCACGATTTGATCGTCAAGATTAAGAATAGGAGTAAGGATAAAAGAAACATTGATTTCGTCTGTAGCAGTATTATTGCAAAGATCGGTAACAGTAACAGCGTAGTTACCCGCCTCTGTCACCATAAGACTTGAACTACTAGAACCGTCTTGCCAAAGATATTCTAAGGTTTCACCAGATGCATCTAAGAGTAAAGATTCGCCTTCACATATCGTTGTATCTGTACCAAGTTCAACAACTACGCTTAAAGCATTTTCTACCGTAAAACTTTGGCTTGTAGACAAACTAGGATTACCACAAAGGTCTAATGCATCACTTACACCGTCTCCAATAAACTCCAAAAAATATTCCCCTGTTATATTGATAGATGGTGCAATAGTAAGTGTAAAATAACGATCATAAGCACCTCCAGCATCACAAGTATTGGCAGATAAACTTAGAGTAAATGGACCACCAGGTGCATCTACTTGAAAATTACTTTCGTCAATACTGTTGCATTGAATATATTCAGAAAATTCAATATCAAAGCTACTGATATTACAAATATCATCTACTTCTATTTCATCAAGACTCGGATCTATTTCATCAAAGATTCCTATATCTCCAGAAAGTCCAAAATCCAATTCGTATCCAAATGGTGACTCTGACCAATTGGACACCATTAAAACATAGGTATTCCCCTGTACTACAGGAATTAAGGCATTCAATGGAGAGTTTCCATTGGAGCAACCTCCCCCTTGATTTGTTTCATTAGTAGCTCCTGTAGCGCCTGTCAATCCATTACAATTTCCACCACCAGCGGCATTACAACTTTCTACAATTGAAGGATCATTTCCTATAGCATCACAAGGCGCATTTGTTAGATTAAATAAAGCCCAATCATAATCATCATTTATATTATTTGGTGTTATTAAAAAACCAAAATCACCACTATTGTTTACCGTGAATGTATACCATGTACTACTAATTTCACCAGCTGTACATGATATAGAAGTATTGATTTCATTCTGATAATTTCCATTACCTGATAGAGACTGATCTTCTGAATAAATTTGTTGACAAACAGGTATTGCGCCCAAACAATCTTGCACTGTCGGTACTTGGGCTTGTATTGTTGTGAAACAAAACAAACAAAAGGATAAGAGAATATTTTTTTTCATTGTTTCCAAAGCTTATGTTAAAACCTGCCCGTCTCTCCTTAGTAAGTAAGACCGGCAGGTTTTGTAATTACTGAATAACTAATTTTGATGTATATAATTTATCGTTTGATTTAGCTTTTACGAAATAGATGCCTGGTGCCCACTCTTTTGTATTTAATTCTACGATACTATTTACCTGTCTGGGTGTTTTAGTTTCAATCAATTGACCTTGTAAATTATAAACGCCAACCTCCGAAATACTATTGTTATCTAGTTCTATATTCACCACTTCTTTAGTAGGGTTTGGATATAGTTTGAGTAGGTTCGAAGCATCAATAACATTAGTTGAAACGGTAGGTGTTTCTTCTATCCTAACTTTTTTATTCGAAAAATCGAAAAAGATATTATCCGAACATTTTATTTTGATTCGAGCTTTAAGTGTAGTAGTATCGGGCACGGTAATAATAGCTGAACCATCATTAGGTGTATCATCAGCTAACATAATTGGAAATGATTGTCCATTAGATAGTGACATTAAGATATCTACATTCGAACAATTAACAGGTGCTTGATCAGTATTTGCTACATCCCAGGTAATCTCAACGTCTGTACCAGCTTCCCAAGTCACCACTTCATCACCAGGATAAGTAACTAAGAATGGTCCTGCTTCTTCTGTTGCTTGAAAAGCAATTTGATCTTGTGCAATACCACCACCACCAGGGTTGTTGTCTCTTGCTGTTACCATAAAGGTTAAATCACGTGAATAGGTCGGTAGCACTTCTTTATTTGTAGAATAGTTGATAATAATATTGAGTAAAGCAGGAAATGTACGTGTAGGATCTTCGACTGGCGGAAAAGATCTAAATGTAGGAGCATTCCCCATTGGAGACCCTATATTGTAAGGTTCTTCTCCAAGATCAAACTGTTCCCAACAGTAAGTTAAAGCATCTCCATCAGGATCAGACCCAACAGCTGTAAGTTCGAAAGGTGTTTCAATAGGAATAAACATTCCTCCTTCGCCTGCATCTACAACTGGTGGTAAATTTCCTGTTTGAGTTTCTTGAAAACAATTACCACCGGCATCAACAAAACTCGTAAATTCTATTAAACTAATAGCATGGTAATAATCATCCCCATCCGAATTAATGTTGTTACCTCCACAAAGACCAGCATAAGACATAATCGTACTGCCACTTCCTGGCTCATAAGCTGTAAAAAAACTGAGTTGAGTCGTATCTAAACTTTCTCCACATCTACTCCATGTATGATTGACTCCAAACTGGTGTCCTAATTCATGTGCAAAATATTTGATATTAAATTGATTGCCTTCAGGTGTACCTAGCCCTGTAGCTCCACCAGCTTTATTGTAATCACAAACACTTTCTAAATATGCAACACCTCCTGTATTTCCTGATCCAAAAACATGACCAATATCAAAGTTCTCTTCACCGATTACTAGTGGCAAATTTTCAATATTACTTTGCAACATTTGATAAATTTCATTGTTTTCATAAGGATCAGTATCTGCATCGGTATAAATAATTAAGTCGTTATCTGCTATCAAATTTAATCGTACAGAAACCTCTCGTTCTAGCACAGCGTTCACATCACTCAGTGTAATAGCGATAGCAGCTAAAGCTCCAGCAGGGCCTCCATGATATTGTGTATACTCTGCTGTAGTGGCGATAGCAATTCGATATTCTCGAAGCGTTTCACCTACACGTTTTGGGGCTAGATTAGTATTAGTAATTTCTTGTTGAGAAGATTCTAATAAAGATTCATGTTCATTACAACTATGCGGTATTTCCACTTGAACCACATCTTTTTTATAATAACTTCCATAAATACCACTATCGCCAATAGGGTCGATCAATATACTACCCGTTGTAGAAAGGATATAAGCATGAAGTCCTTTTTCACTCCAAACCATTCGTCCTACCGAAGTTGGTCGATCAATGCCTTGAAGTGTATATGTTTTTATTGAAGGAAATTTATCGGCTAACCCCTGTTCCATAATAGGCGACTCTACAACATAAAATGCCTCTAAAGTACCATCAGGGATAGGTAAATTTAATGCTACAGGATGACCATTTGTCCGCTCTAAAGGTGCACTAGCAAGTAAATTGAGCATAGTATTTGTTTCTAATGTAATAGCGCTATATTCGTTGATAGAAGGAACTTCAATAGCTTGGCTTGAAGCATCTATCCAATAAGTAGATTGAGCTATTAACATACTAGAAGAAAGGCAAAGGAATATAATGAGTAGCTTCCTTAGGGCTATAGTAGGATAGTTGATCATAAGTAATTGGTTATTTTAATATACTTTGTTGATAATTCTATAAAATTACGAGTTTACCAAAAGAAGACACAGTAAACAGCTCAAAACATTTGTCTTTTCTGCAACAAAGCCAATAAGATTGGTTTAATAGGATAAATTTGGGCGATGAAATACGATAAAATCGTTTTTTTAAGTTAAAAAGAAGTTAATAGCTTTTGAGTTTACAGTTTTATGACATTAAAACAAGGCAGTAAAAGTATTTTTGTGCTAGAGAAATTGACAAATGCTAATGCAAAAAGGGTTTAAAATACTAACCATAACACATCGCCAAACAAAACTAAAAGATTTAAGCCACTTTGTAATTAAAAATGCTGATGAAGCAGATTTAAAAAACAAATTGGAAAAACTAAAGTCTCAGTGCCGTTTGGAAGAATTACTTTACCTATCTACGTGCAATAGAGTGATGTACTTTATCTATGACCCTAAGCCATTAACAGAAGATTTTATCAAAACTTTTTTCTCTAATGTCAATCCTGACTTACCAACATCTATTTCTGATAATATTCTTGATCATATTGCAGTTTATGACAATACAACTGCTATTGAGCATCTTTATGAAGTAGCTTCATCTATAGATTCTTTAGTTGTTGGTGAACGTGAAATTTTCAGACAATTGAGAGAAGCTTATAAGCAAAGTAAAAACTTAGGCTTAACGGGCGATCATATCCGACTAGCTATGAAGTCAACCGTTGTTGCAGCTAAAGAGGTTTATGCTAAAACCCGTATTGGTGAAAAACCAATCTCTGTCGTTTCTCTTGCTATCCAAAAATTATTAGAAACACAACTTCCAAAAGATGCACGACTATTACTAGTAGGTGCTGGGCAAACCAATACACTTGTCGCTAAATTCTTAAAGAAACACGCTTTTACAAATATTACCGTCTTCAACCGAAATATAGAACGTGCACAACAGCTAGCAACAGTTCTTGGCGGCAAAAGTTTTTCATTATCAGAACTTTCAAATTACCGTGAAGGATTCGATGGAATTATTGTTTGTACAGGTGCAACTGAAGCAATTATCACCTCATCTCTTTATAAGCAGTTATTAGTCGACGAAGAAGATAAAAAAGTATTAATAGATTTAGCGATACCTAATAATATTGGGAAAGAAGTCATAAGCAATTTTAATGTTCACTATATTGAAATTGATGGACTAAGAAATTTAGCAAAAGAGAATCACGGATTTCGATCAAGAGAAGTCGTCAAGGCTAAAGCTCTACTAAAAGAACAATTAGTGACCTTCCAAAAACTCTTTAAGCAACGCCAGATAGAAAAGGCAATGCGTAAAGTTCCAGCTGAAATAAAAGCTATTAAATCTCATGCTATCAATGAAGTTTTCAAAAAAGAACTAGATATTCTTGATGATGATTCTCGTGAATTGTTAGAACGGATGATGGCTTATATGGAAAAAAGATGTATTAGCATTCCTATGGAAGCAGCTAAAAATGCTGTCCTATAATTTGTTTGATTTAAAGATCACTTCTAGTACCTTGGGCGTATTTTGAGTATGCACTTCGTTACAAAATATGCTTAAGTAATGGGTGAATAATAAGTTCCCGATTTGGAGACCTGCCTGCCGGTAG
>JAHDIP010000231.1 GCA_020630735.1 Saprospiraceae bacterium
AGTAGCAAAAGAGCATAAACGAAATCAGGAAGTTATTTTTTAACCATTACTTAGTTAAAATAAAAATCTTGAATTAAATGATTTTTCATTTTTGTTTAAACTTTCATTTTAATTTACAAAACGAACTATTATCATTCTCAGATTCATTATACAGTTTACAGTGGGGTACACTTTAGGAAATTAGTACTTTACTTTTTTTCGAGCGTTCCCAACTGTAGCTGTTTTTAGTCGAGAAGAAAAATATATTTATGCAAGTTGTATAGCAATTTGCTAACTAAAGAACTTTAGCAGGAAGGCTAACCAACATGCTGTATTACTTATTTGACTACTTAGAGAAACAAGGATTTCCAGGAGCAGGCTTATTTGAGTTTATTACTTTTCGAGCCGGTTTAGCTGTCATCATTTCATTGATTATCTCAATGGTTTTTGGCGGACGAATTATTCGTTTTTTGAGGAGCCAACAAGTAGGAGAAAGCGTAAGAGATTTAGGTTTAGCAGGGCAGAAAGAAAAAGAGGGTACACCTACAATGGGAGGTGTAATTATCATCATGGCGATTATGATACCTTGTTTATTGCTAGCAAAGTTGGATAATATTTATATCCTACTTATGCTTTTAGCAACAACTTGGATGGGCATTATTGGCTTTTTAGATGATTATATAAAAGTCTTTAAAAAAGATAAAAAGGGACTAAAGGGTCGCTTTAAAATATTAGGTCAAATAGGTCTTGGTTTAATCGTGGCTCTAGTGATGTTGAATAGTGAGGAAGTAGTCGTACGAATGAATCTTGAAGACGCAGAAATATTAGGGTTGACACCTGTCATTATCGAAGATGCAAAAGTCATTCAAGGTAGACCAGGTGATTGTGTCGAAATGGCACATGTACAAACAACCCTGACCAATGTCCCCTTTTTCAAAGGAAATCGGTTGGACTATAAACGATTTGTGCCTTTTGTACCCAAAAAAAATCAATCAAAATATGTATGGTTGATTTTTATTCCATTGATTATCATTATTGTTACTGCAGTTTCTAACGCTGCAAACCTGACAGATGGAATCGATGGACTAGCAACGGGAACAAGTGCTATTATTGGTGCAACGCTTGGAATATTAACTTATGTTTCAAGTAATGCTATCGTTGCAGATTATCTTAATATACTTTACTTGCCTGGTACGAGTGAGTTAGTTATTTTTTCCGCATGTTTCTTAGGAGCCTGTATAGGTTTCTTGTGGTACAATGCTTATCCTGCCCAAGTATTTATGGGAGATACAGGAAGTTTGACATTAGGTAGTATCATAGCTGTAATGGCTATTTTAATTCGAAAAGAATTATTGATACCCATATTGTGCGGTATCTTTTTGGTAGAAAATCTATCCGTAATGATTCAAGTAGGCTACTTCAAATATAGCCGAAGAAAATATGGAGAAGGTCGAAGGGTGTTTTTGATGTCTCCATTACATCACCACTTCCAAAAGAAGGGAATGCATGAATCAAAAATTGTAACACGCTTTTTAATCGTAGGCGTTTTATTAGCCGTGTTGACAATGATCACCTTGAAGATTAGATAATAATAATTTTTAAGCTTAAAGGTGAATTTAGATATAGATTAAAAATCCGCTTTGAAGATTTTGTGGTAAGGAAATGAGGAAGTAAAAAAGCAAGGATTCATTTATAGCTAGCGGTACTAACCGCATTAGGAATTTTGAGAATGAAAAAAAAAATAGTTGTCTTAGGCGCAGGCGAAAGCGGTGTCGGAGCTGCCTTGTTGGCGAAACAAGAAAAGTACTCTATTTTTGTTTCAGATAGAGGCAAGATAAAAGATAGTTACAAAAAAGAGTTAGAAGATAACAATATCCCTTTCGAGGAAGGGAAACATACTATAGAAAAAATTTTTGAAGCAACAGAAGTTGTAAAAAGTCCAGGAATACCTGATAAAGTTCCTCTTATAAAAGAACTTGTCGCTAAAGGAATACCGGTCATTTCAGAAATTGAATTTGCAGCAAAGCATACTAATGCAACCGTAATAGGAATTACTGGGAGCAATGGGAAAACAACAACAGCTAATCTTACTTACCACCTACTATCCACCGCAGGATTGAACGTAGGTCTAGGAGGAAATGTCGGTTATAGTTTTGCCAGACTCCTAACAGAAAACAGCAGAGATTTTTACGTACTGGAACTTAGTAGTTTCCAATTGGATGGTATCCGAAACTTTCGACCAGATATCGCCATCTTACTCAATATTACGCCCGATCATTTAGATCGTTACGAATATAAGATGGCAAACTATGTGCGGTCGAAGTTTAGGATCATCCTAAAGCAAACAGACAAGGATTTGTTTATTTACAATGCACTTGATCCAGCAATAAAATCATACTTAGAAGGGACACACTTATCACAAGAGACGATTCCCGTCCGAGAGGTTTTATTTGACCATCAGCATTTAACTTTCAGTCCAACATCTGTTTTTGAACTTTCAAAGTGTAGCCTAAAGGGGCAACACAATATGTTTAATTCCGTATGTGCCATACAGGTCGCCAAAAGATTGGAGTTGAGTGATCAGCAAATTCAAGAAGGCTTAGATACCTTTGAGAATTCACCTCACCGAATGGAAGTAGTGGCTACTATAAATGGAGTTGAATATATAAATGACAGTAAAGCAACGAATATAGATGCCGTCTATTATGCTTTGCTGGCTATGGATAAACCCATTGTTTGGATTGCCGGTGGTATCGACAAAGGGAATATTTATAGCACCATTGAAAATCTGGTAGAAGAAAAGGTGAAAGCAGTGATATGCTTAGGCGTTGATAATAAAAAAATTATGGAAACCTTTTCAAAAAGTAAAACAATAGAGGAAACACAAGATGTAATAGAGGCTGTCCAAAAAGCTGCAAGCTATGCCAAAGCTGGAGATATTGTTTTACTATCACCTGCTTGTTCTAGCTTCGACCTTTTCGATAATTATATTGATCGAGGGAATAAGTTCAAACAAGCAGTGTTAAATTTTGGAAAAACCATAGGGAATAAGTAAAGAATAGGTAACGATTTTGGTTGAAAAAATCCACCACAAATCGGAACCTTAATTATTCCGTCAATAATTAAAGCGAATGTCAATAGGAACAAAAATATATGCACAACTTGGTGGAGACAGAGCAATCTGGATGATTGTAGCTATACTCGTCATTATATCCTTACTCACAGTATATAGTGCTACAGGTACAATTGCTTATAAAGAACGCGCTGGTAATACCGAGTTTTATCTGATCAAGCATTTTATGTTTGTGATAGCAGGGATGTTTTTAACCTATCTCTGTTACATGATGCATTATATGCAATATTCGCGTATGGCACCCTACTTATTGTTGATTTCGATACCCTTACTGGTGTATACTATCGGTTTCGGTGCAGAGATCAACGAGGCAAAACGGTGGATAACAGTGCCTATTATTGACTTGACTTTTCAAACGTCAGACTTTGCAAAGCTTGCATTGATTATTTATATCGCTCGGGCGATTTCATCTAAACAAGATTATATCAAGGACTTCAATAGTGCCTTTTTGCCATTGATTGTGCCTATACTAATCATTTGTGGACTGATAGCCCCAGCCGATTTATCATCTGCACTTTTATTATTTTTTACTTGTGTAGTAATGATGTTTATTGGACGGGTTGATTTAAAGTTTATAGGCTTATTACTTTTTTTGGGTGTCGTTGTTTTTGCCTTTCTAATTGTGCTAGGAAGTTTTTTCCCTGAAGCAATACGGGTAGATACTTGGATATCAAGAGTAAGAGACTTTATGGAAAACTCCGATGGAGGTTATCAAATACAGCAAGCAAAAATAGCCATAGCCGATGGAGGTATATTTGGTGCAGGACCAGGAAATAGTATGCAGCGTAATTTTTTACCTGCTCCTTATTCTGACTTTATTTATGCTGTTATCTGTGAAGAATATGGTTTGTTCGGTGGTTTTGTCATTCTTTGTTTGTATGTCTTATTGTTTTTTAGATGTGCAAGTATGGTGACACGTAGCCCAAAAGCATTTGGAGCAATACTCGCTTTAGGACTAGGTCTAAGTATTGTTTTTCAAGCTTTAGCCAATATTGCTGTATCTGTTCATATGGTTCCAGTTACAGGGCTAACCTTGCCGATGGTTAGTATGGGAGGAACCTCGTTTATCTTCTCTAGTATTGCCTTTGGGATTATACTAAGTGTGAGTAGATATATTGAAAAAACGACATAATTTAAGTGTCTTTATAGTAAAAAAAATCGAAATACATACTCCTCTGAGTATTTATTTATGACAAATATTAAAAATCGGCATATATTTTGAATTATTAACATGGTATTTATATATGATATATAAATACTTTGAAAAATACATGACTTTGAACTTGCAGGATATTCATAAAGCCTACTTTATAGGTGTCGGCGGAATTGGGATGAGTGCGCTAGCAAGGTATTTTAATAGCCGAGGAGTAGCCGTATTTGGATATGATAAAACTGCAACAAAATTGACCAAAAAGTTGGTCGATGAAGGAATTAAGATTCATTACCAAGATGATGTAGATCAAATTCCTGAAGGCATTGACATTGTAGTGTATACGCCAGCCATACCAAAAGAGCATAAAGAGTTGAATTATTTTTTGGAAAATAATTTTCCTGTGATGAAGAGAGCTGCTGTTTTAGGTTTGATAAGCAAACGAATGAGGACTATCGGTGTAGCTGGTACACATGGCAAAACAACAACGAGTAGTATCCTGACTCACTTGTTACAAACAGCCAAGTTGGACAGTACCTCTTTTTTAGGAGGCATTGCTCAAAACTACGAATCTAACTATGTCAATGGCAAAGGTGAATGGGTGATCGCAGAAGCGGATGAATTTGATCGTTCTTTTTTGCATCTACACCCAGAAATGGCCATCATTATGTCGATGGATGCAGACCATCTTGATATTTATGGTGACGAAAAAAGTATCAAAAATAGTTTTCACGCTTTCGCTGGAAAAGTAAAAGCAGGTGGAAAATTATTTTTAAATACCAAGCTACAACTTGATAAGAGTGGGTTGGAAGCTATACAAATTTTGACATTTGGGATTGATGCAGGTGATTATCGTGCAGAAAACATTCGAGTAAAAAACGGTGTGTTTATGTTCGATTTTAAAAGTCCTGTTGAAAATATAAATGATATAAAATTTCTACTGCCTGGAAGGCATAATGTAGAAAATGCAACAGCAGCTATCTCTATAGCTCAACAACTAGGAGTAAATGCTGAAGCAATAAAAAAAGCACTCGTTTCATTCAAAGGAATAAAACGAAGATTTGAAATAATTTATCGTTCAAATGATGTTGTATACATCGACGATTATGCACACCATCCAACGGAGTTGACGGCAGCAATACAAGCAGCTAGAGAGTTATTTCCTACTAGAAAAATTAGTGGGATATTTCAACCACACTTGTATTCTCGCACCCAAGACTTTGCCGATGGTTTTGCCCAAGCATTAGACTTGTTAGACGAAATCTTTCTCATGGATATTTATCCTGCACGAGAATTACCAATTGAAGGGGTTAGCTCAAAATTGATTTTTGACCAACTTAAAAACCCCAACAAATTTTTGGTCTCAAAAAACAACCTTATGCAACAACTGAAGCAAGCTAATCTTGATGTATTATTAACGCTTGGCGCAGGAGATGTTGACCGTTTTGTTCACCCTATCAAAAATATGTTAGCGGATGACTAGACAGCAACAAATGGCTACAACTCTAAAGCGAATTGCCTTTATCGTGTTACTTTTCTTGATAGCAGGAGTTATTATTTCGGCTATCCAAAAAAGAGGTAATATGGTAACAAAGGAAGTGTTGGTTGACATCAAACCTTTACCAGATGGTTTCAACCTTATCAATGAGGAAGATGTCATCATTACGATTCAACGAAGTTTTGGGAATAACCTTACCCGTATCCCCATTACTAGTTTGGATGTAGAACGTGTAGAACGTGTATTGGAAGCAGATCCATTTATTCTGGAATCAGATGTTTATGTAAATGCCAACAATCAGGTGAATATTTTGGTAGTACAACGAGAACCTTTACTACGTGTAATTGATGAAAGTGGTAAAAATTACTATCTAGATAAATTTGGCAAACAGATGCCACTATCACCTCATTTTACGACAAGGGCTTTAGTTGCAACTGGGCACATTCCATTGTACGACGAAGCACATCTGGATGAAGAAGATAGTATTCTCAGAGAGCTATACGATCTGACGAATATATTGACAAAAGATGAATTTTATCAACCTATGATAGAACAAATGCATGTCGAAAAAAATGGTGAATTTATTTTAATTCCCAAAGTAGGCAACCATAAAATTCTATTAGGTAAGTATAGAGATATAGAAGATAAATTGGAACGTTTAAAAATATTTTATACAGAAGGGCTGCCTCATGAGGGGTGGCAAAAGTATAAATCAATTAGTTTAAAATACAAAGGGCAAGTTATTTGCAAAAAGAAGTAAGCCCCATATTAAACATACTAAATTTTTTGTGTTATGACTGAAAGTAAAAACACTCCGCAAAAACCTGATGTGGTTGTTGCCCTTGATATAGGCACTACAAAAATTTGCGCTGTTGCAGGTCGAAAAAACGAGCACGGAAAGCTTGAGATTTTAGGCATTGGCAAAGTCGAATCTATTGGCGTATCAAGAGGAGTTGTATCAAACATCGAGAAAACGGTAAGAGCTATTGCTGATGCTGTAGCTGCCTGCGAACGTAATGCTGGTATCAAAGCAAAAGTCGTTCATGTCGGTATCGCTGGCCAACACATTAAAAGTCTACAACATCGTGGTATTTTAACACGAGATAATGACTATAATGAAATCAGTCAAGTTGATATCGAAAAGTTAATCAATGATATGTATAAATTGGTATTACCTCCAGGTGACCAAATTATTCATGTTATTCCTCAGGAATATACTGTAGACAATGAGCAAGGAATTGCTGACCCTATTGGGATGTCTGGTGTACGATTAGAAGCTAACTTTCATATTATCACAGGTCAAATTTCTGCTTCAAATAATATCACTCGTTGTGTGGAACGTGTTGGTTTGAAAATAGCTGATGTTACACTTGAGCCAATAGCTTCTGCCGAAGCGATCTTGAGTGAAGAAGAACGAGAGGCTGGTGTAGCACTTGTAGATATAGGTGGTGGTACAACCGATATTACTATTTTTCAAGAAGGTATCATTCGTCATACAGCGGTTATCCCTTTTGGTGGAAATGTAATAACACGTGATATCAAAGAAGGTTGTACTGTGATGCAGCAGCAAGCAGAAAAACTAAAAGTACGTTTTGGTTCTGCCTTGGCAGAGGAGGTTTATGACAATAGAATTATTACAATTCCTGGCTTGAGAGGGCATGATCCTAAAGAAATTTCTGAAAAGAATTTAGCACGTATTATTCAGGCAAGAGTAGAAGAAATTCTCGATTATGTAGTATGGGAAATTCGTCGTTCAGGATATGATCGTAAGTTGATCGGAGGTATCGTATTGACGGGTGGAGGTGCATTGCTGAACCACATCGATAAACTTACGGAGTATCACACAGGTATGAGTACACGTATCGGAATTCCTATAGAGTTATTGGCCCATGGTTACGAAGAAAAAGTATGTAGCCCTATTTTTTCAACAGCTATCGGATTGTTGATAAAAGGGATTAATGAATATAAGCCTGAACCAGTGATAGAAGAAGTACCAGAAATCATTCAGGAAGAGCTTGTAGACGAAAGAGAACTTGAAGTAGAAATGGAAGCGAATGAAGGTAAATGGTACGAACAATTATTTAGAAGAACAAAGGAATGGTTCGAAGCTGAGCCTGATTCTGAATTAAAATAAACTTTAGTATACAATTCAAATTAAGTCAAAATTTTTGAACCAAAATTTAATTAATCCTTAAAAAAACATAAGTCATGATATTCGATTTGCCAAAAAATGAAGGGTCTATCATAAAAGTTATAGGAGTCGGAGGCGGAGGTAGTAATGCCGTCACACACATGTTCAATCAAGGTATTATAGGTGTCGATTTTGCTGTCTGTAATACTGATAATCAAGCAATGGATCTTAGTCCAGTGCCAATTAGAATCCAACTAGGTCCAGAATTAACAGATGGCCGTGGTGCTGGTTCTAAACCAAATATTGGTCGTGAAGCTTGCCTCGAATCTATTGAGGAAGTGAAACGATTTTTAGATGCTGACAATACCAAAATGCTTTTTGTAACCGCTGGTATGGGTGGTGGTACTGGTACAGGTGCTGCCCCAATTATTGCCAAAACGGCTCAAGAAATGGATATCCTTACGGTAGGTATTGTTACCTTACCATTTACATTTGAAGGTCGTAAGCGTACTTCTCAAGGTTCGGAAGGACTAGAAGAATTAAAAAATAATGTAGATACCTTAATCGTAATTTCTAACGATAAATTACGCCAGATTCATGGTAATCTATCATTATCAGATGCCTTCTCTCAAGCAGATAATATTTTGACAACTGCAGCAAAAGGTATAGCTGAAATTATCACTGTTCCTGGTTATGTAAACGTTGATTTTGAAGATGTCAATACAGTAATGCGTGGTAGTGGTGTCGCTATAATGGGTACAGCTTCTGCTGAAGGAGATGATCGTGCAAAGCGTGCAGTCGATGAAGCATTAAATTCTCCACTTTTGGAAGATAATGACATTCGTGGAGCACAACACATTTTACTCAATATTACTTCTGGTACAAAAGAAGTAACAATGGATGAGATTTTTGAAATTACAGAATTTGTTCAAGAAGAAGCAGGCTTTGGAACAGACTTGATCTGGGGTAATTGCTTCGATGAAGAACTTGGAGAAAAAATTAGTGTTACACTAATTGCTACAGGTTTTGAACAAGAAAAAGAAAAGAAACGTAAGATAGAATTAGACGAAAGCAAAATCGTTGTTTCTTTAGATGAAGACAGAAAAGATGTGTTTGATGTAGGACATAACGAAGGAGATAAAGCTCGAACATTTGAATTTGATAATTCAAATATTCAGTCTAGTTATGATCGTTACCAGCGTAATAGATATTCATACGAAGATCCTTATGTGAAAGCAGAAGAGAAAAATCGTATGGAGGAAGAAAAAAGACAGAACAAAGAGCGTGATGCCCTTCGTAGAGAAAAACTCAGAAGCTCTAGTGTCAAATTAAATAATCCTCGCAATATTGTTGACCTCGAAAATCAACCTGCTTACTTGCGTCGTAGAGTACATTTAGATGATGTACCTCATTCGTCGGAGCGTGATGACTCGAAATGGACAATCTCTGAAGAGGAAACAGAATTAAAAACAAATGGTAATTCTTATCTACATGATAATGTAGACTGATAAATTATTAAATTTTTGACTTAGTTTTTTTAAGGAAAACTAGATGGGCTTGTGGATGTATCCGCTAAGCCCTTTTTTTTTCCATCCATTGTAAGAAATAAATTGGGACAGCTTATTTATTTCCTACTCCCTAAACTGATCCTTAGCATCGTTTTGAGAAAAAATAAACTCTTTTTTAAAACAAAAATTTAGACAGATGAAACGTCCATGATTAAGGTATAAACCTGTCTGCGACAGGCAGGCACACAAGGGAATGATTAAACCGAATCATTCTTTTAGCATCGTGCAAAAGGTGCTGTTAAAAACAGCGAAATATAAAAGCGTA
>JAHDIP010000232.1 GCA_020630735.1 Saprospiraceae bacterium
CTAAAATTTTCGGCATCTTAATATAGCGAAACTTATGGTTTAGTCTACTAGGCATTTTTTGAAGAAATACCCGCGCTATTCCATTTCATAAAAACAGAAGAGGCAAAACACGGTATAGTGTTTTGCCTCTTCTATTTTCAAAAGAAAATTCTCTTTTAATTCTTAACAATACGCTGAGAAAATGAAACTTTTTTACCATCTTCAAAGCCCCAAATAATATATACTCCTGCTGCCAAATCGTGCAAATTAATCGTCGCTCTATTATCTACAAAGCTGACCATTTCGTTATGGATTAAACGACCATCACTTGCCGTTATTCTTAATTGGACAGCACTAGTTGTTGGAGAATTATAATGTATCGTTACAATATCTTCAAAGGGATTTGGAAATACTTTTGTTTCTAAAAACAAATCCACTCCTGAGCAATCTTCATCTATACCATTATCTGCAATTTCGGTAGCACCTGGGTAAATAGATGCGTTCGAATCATCACAATCTCTATTATCTACAACATACCCCATTGGAGGTGTACTATAGCAAATTTCTATTTTAGAATTCGCATCACCAAAACCATCACTATCCGTATCTGCATAGTAGGCGTTTAGTACTAATCCTTCATCAATAAGACCATCACAATTATTATCTAAGTCATCACACAATTCTACAGCATTTGGGCTAAAATCGAAATCAGCATCATCACAATCTCCTGAGTTTACAACATAGCCTGCGGGTGGAATAAGCGCACAAATCGAAATTTCTGTAGCAAGGTTTCCAAAACCATCATTATCGGTATCCAAGTAATAGTTATTCAATGGTAAGTCATCATCTATTAGATTGTTACAGTCATTATCTAAATCATCACAAAGCTCTGGTGCCGAAGGATAGACAAGATTATTACTATCATCACAATCTAATGCATTAATAACGTACCCTACTGGTGCAACACTTTCGCAAATGTCTATCGAGTTAGCTAAATCGCCAAAACCATCATTATCCGCATCCATAAAATAAGTATTGAGTGGTAAACTATCATCGACTACTCCACTACAATCGTTATCAATATCGTCACATACTTCAGAGACAGATGGATTGATAGCAGCATTGGTATCATCACAATCTGATGAATTCGTAACATAGCCCATTGGAGCAAAAGTAATGCAAGTATCAACAGTCGAGTTGATATCTCCGAAACCATCATTATCCACATCAGCAAAGTAAGTATTAACAGTCAAGCCATCATCTGTAAAACCACTACAGTTATTGTCAGTTCCATCGCATACTTCTGACATCGAAGGATTGATAGCAGCATTGGTGTCATCACAATCTGATGAATTCGTAACATAGCCCATTGGAGCAAGGCTTTGACAGGTTTCTAATGGTGCCATCATATTACCGAAACCATCATTATCAGTATCGGCGAAATAGGTATTAATAGTTAGACCATCGTCTATTAAGCCATTACAATCATTATCCAAACCATCGCAAGTTTCTACAAATGTTGGATTAACGAATGCGTTGGTATCATCACAATCTTCGTAAGAATAATAGCCATCATTATCAGCATCTTCATAAAAATATTCTTCTGCTTTTGCAAAAGCATCATTTGCTATTTCAATACCAATCAATCGACCAGGAATATCATCTGCTGGCGGGTGAATACCACCCCAAATTCTTGATAAACTTGTCTGATCAGAAGCATCTCTATAAGTTGCCCATTGTAAAGTAATATCCATACTCGGACCATCTTCAAAAACTAAAAATTCATTTTGCTCTGCTATAAACTCCCCCACTCCACCAGGAAAAAATTCATCACCAGTTAGCATGGTCATTAAATCTGCTGCTGCTCTCGAAAACGTCGAATGACCAGAAATATATCCTGCAAAAGGAGGTGTTACAAATGATGGTCGCTGATAAGGCCACCAATCTTCTGCTAATATCCAATCAACCCCTGCTTCATCAATAGATGGAATGTTTATATAGTCTGGACCTTTCCAAGCCTTTACTTTTATTTTTCCAATATTTTCGCCCATCGATCCTGCAAGCGGATCTTCCATTACTTCTACCAATTCGATATAACCAGGCTCTAATAAAATTCCCCCTGGGTGATAACTCATTAAGCTAGGGTCAGAAGATTGTCCTCTATCTGCCATTGAACGAATGGCTGAAACTGGACGTAGATAATCGTAATAACCTTTGATTCCCCAAGCAGTAATTGCTGCATCATGCATAGCACCTCCCATCAAGAAATATGCTTTTACATCCCATTCTAAATCATCTAATATATCGCTTGTTCCTCTAAATCGTTTTTCGAATAAAGGATGGTCATTTACATAATTCAAAATAGTAAACCAGTGTCCTGGAGGTGTCTCTGAGTCAGGACCATCTGCCCAAAATTCTGCTAATACTCTTCCATAATCTCCTCTAGGAACCATCTGTGGTTCGTAAGGTTGACCTGTTACAGGGTTCATTGTATGACCTGCACTAGGATCGCCACCATCTAAATAATTATAAAAATCTCTTAAGCCTGCAATATCATCTGGATAGTCATCCAGCGGAATATTTCCGATAGAGGCAGGAGAAATATCGATCATTTCGCCATCAGTTGGATCAAGATGTGATGACCAAATACTGACTAAACAAAACCCCCATTTATACTCTTCTGAAAGACCACCAATAGCAGTAGTATCAATATAAGGTGGAGTACCAGGATCATGATAGACCCAATAGTCGAAACCATCTCGATTGTATGTTGTCAAATCATCTGTGCTTAAAGCAAAAGGGCTTACTTGTCCCCATTCAGGACTTAAAAAATCTGGTGTATTAAATGGAATTTCATTACCTGATTGATCAATGAATACATCAAGGGTAAGTGGCTGCCAGCGATTAGGATCATCTAATGAATTGTTTCCAGAGAAAGCCATCACTAAAGGATCATTGACAGGTTCATAAACTGTATTCTCATAAGAATTTTGCTCATTCGAACCATCTTGCAATCCGTAGTTGATATAACATTGTGCTATATAATTTCCTAAAGCTGCTGCATCTCCATTAGTATAATCTGTAGAAGTATTCGTAGTAACATAGCCTTGATTAGCCATTAAATTATTTGCCCGAAAGTTCGTCAAAGCAGAACCAGGAGAATTTGCAAAACGATGCTGAATCAACCTATAAGCAGCATAGGCAATTGCTTCTTCTCTTGCAGCCTCTATAGCGATAGGCATAAAAAAATTAGAGAGTGGACAATCAAAACCATCTACTGTTTTACCTAACAGATAGGTTTCAGCCTCATCATCAAGTACCGCCCATGCATCATACATAGCAGCAGAAATATGAAAGAGATTTCGAGCGTGTACTGTTGGTCTTGCAAAATCATCTCGAATAGCTTCGAGCAATAAGTCATTCCACTCTCTTGCTACAGAATGTTGGGCTTGTACGCCCGTATAGCTGCATAAAAAGAGCGTCAATAGTATTATATAATTTTTAAACTGCATTGTATTGGGTTTGATATAGTTCATTTATTTAAATTCTAATTGCCTTTCAGGTGACAATAAACTTCCTAACAAATATACGTTTAATTCCATCTTTTTGCTGCAATATAGATGGCAATTCTATATTTTTAATGGTCTAAAAATACAGGATTGAAGGAATTAGCTGAGTTGCCTGTATTCTATAGGAATAAGAAGATTTTAGATAATTTTGCCTTTAATTCGTTATATCAGTAGAACGTATTTCTTGATAAAGGTAAGTTGCCCCTGCAAGATTAACAATTTTGACACCAATGCGAAAAAAGATATATGCCTGTCCTAGTAAAAATAACAAAGCAACAGTAGGCATCGAATGGGCTTGAAAACTATGCCCAAGAACATAATACAGACCAAAAAAGATTAAAAAAGTAATCGTGTTGAGTAGATATAATAAGAAAAAGGGGATAAAATTCTTAAATACAATAATAAAGGATTCCCAGAAGGGTTTTGTTATTATCCTTTCGTCTTGATGTACTATATGAATTTTGGCGTAATCTTGTACAACCGATAATGTCATTGCTAAAAAAGTATAAATAGGAGCTAGTATATAAAACAACCGAATCCAGTCGGCTTCGCTCTCCGTTTCGAAGGGAGACAAACCATTTAGTAATTTGCTATAGATGTAGGCAAAAATACTCAATAGTAATAATTGAAAAATCGTAAAATATATCGTTAGTCGCAAAAGTCGCCAAAAATAACGACCACTTGCCATCCAAAAGCGAGAAAAGTCAAACGCTTCATTTCGAAACTGTAAAATCACAAGAATTCCGCCCATCAGAAAAATAGAGAGCAAGACAAACAGAATCATTACACCTATAGATTGATTCAAAATTAACGAGATACTTTCGCCATAGGTATTGAGCAGGTCACCAACAAAAGTATAATTAAAGCCAGGAAGACTTTGGGTAGCCGCTAAGGAATCGCCAAGCGTTTCTTTCAGAAAACCAGAAAAGGGCAATGCAGCCAATAGTGCAAAGAGAAAACTCAGCACATAAAGGAGTAACCACATTTTACCTTTGCGGAATACTTCTCGCCAACCAATACCGTAAGCTTTTAAGGCTTTCATTAATAATTTAATTTACTAGAGATTGCCGAATAATAAATAATCAAAAATGAATAATTTATTACACCATCGCACTGAGGCTAAGCATCGTATTTTGTAACCAAAACATAAACTGTGTAAAATATTTTCGTGTACCAACCTTGCTCGGTTCTTTCGTTAAACTATTATTCAAAAAGTTTTTATCAATATAAATTTTTCGATCAGGATCTACTTCAGCGCAAACTACTTTCGTTGTCCCTTTATAAAAATACGATTTACTACGTTTTCGATCTTTCCATTGCTCAAGTACTACTTTTCCGTCTTCAAATTCGATACGAACATCTACTGGGAAAGCCAAATTACCTAAACGCTCTACTTCGACCGTAGACTCATAAATAACATTTTCATCTTCCTCTTCGCTTTCTGTTTCAGTTGCTTTTATACATTCATTAACTTGCTCAAATACACCAAGTTTTTCTTTGACTTCTATATTTGAAATATCAGAGACTGTATAGTCACAAAGATCTGTACCGTAGAGTACTTGATCGAAAAACCAGTTCATATCTTCACCATATTCATTACCATGTTTTTGCCGTACGACTTCATTCACAACATCAATAAAATCATTTCGACAAGGATGATTAAATTTCCATCTATCAAAATAGGTTTTCATAATCTCATCCATCGTTTCGATACCGAGCATACCTTCTAAGGTACGCATCCAAATAGCTGTTTTGTTGTAGGAAATAGGACCATAAGCACCTCTCGGGAATTCACGGCTTTTTAAGGTATTCGGTGCAATTTCAGGATTATCCATTCCAAAAAATTCGATGCGATTATATTCCGCATTTCCTACTTTCATCCCCATCCAATCAATCGTAGACGAATGTTCGCCATAGTATTGATCCATGATACGCCCTTCGTAATAGGTCGTAAATCCTTCATCGAGCCAAGGTTCTTCTTGCTCATGAGTAGCGACCATTTGCATAAAATATTGATGGATAAATTCGTGAACGGTTAGTGTCTCTGCGGTTCTTACTCCATCTGGTATAAACAAAGCAGTACCTGTTGTTATCAACGTTGGGTACTCCATTCCGACACTAAATAAACCATGAAAGGGTGGATCAATAATAGTAAGTGTTGGATAAGGATACTTCCATAAATGCTCTTCAAAAAATTCTAAGGAATTTTTGATAGCATCAAAATAACGTTTTGCAAAAACTTCATGATCCGGGTAACATAACAAGCGAATACTAACTCCTTTCCACTCTTCTTTTTGTTCAACAAAATGCGGCGAAGCCGACCACGTATAATCAATCACATCTTCAACATAAAAAGACCAAGTTTTAGTCGAGCCATTATCTTTTACATTCTGTAAAACTCCACTTGCCCCTACTATAAAATCACTTGGCACCGTAATATCTACATTATACACTCCAAAATCTGAATAGTATTCTCCGCTCGAATGATATTGATGGCAATTCCATTGTCCTTTTTTTGCAAAGCGCATACCAGCAGGTTCATACACACCGACTTTCGGAAACCATTGTGCCATGAAATAATAATCTCGATTGTAACCTGTCCGAATCATCGTCCGAGGTACACGTGACTGCCAGTCATAGTCTATCGTTATTGTTTCGCCAGGTAACACTGCTTTACTAAGAGGAACTCTTAGTACTGTTCGATCTTCTGCATTATCGTCGTCTGGTTGGATATATTCCATGTTGGGTACAAGGTCATTTCCATCTTCATCCGTCATTTTTTGAATTTCCATCCAAGCCCATTCACAATCTTCTTTTAGTGTTTTTGAAAAAAAATCAGGCAAGCCTCTTTCTTTAAAAAACGTCGATTCTGTATTTCTAAAGGCATTATAGTACAGATGAAATTGTAATTCTCCGACAGTATCTGTAGAAATATTTTTCCAACGCAAAGTGGTATGTGCAGTTACCTTCTTTTGCATGGTATCTAAACTCACTTGCATATCGTAATTAGCCACTCGTGGAGATAGTGCAGCTTCTTGTGCAAAGCTAGAAAACGAAAGTAAAATGAAAATACAAATAAGTCTAAAATGCATTATTTTAAATTTGAAGGTGCAAATTTACCAAAACTTGTTCTTTCATAGGTCAGTTTTATGCCATTTTTGTTTTTTAGTTATCAGACTTCTTTCACTAACATATTTTTTGTATCTTAATTCAAGATTTAGTGCCGACCGGTTTAATACACTGTAAACTTAGTTTACAGTGTATTGAAGAGCAATTTGGTTTAAAAAAGTTATACGTATTTATACCACCTTTAAACCCTTAAATTATGGACTTCAAAAACCTTATCAATCGATCTTTTCTTGAAAGCCCAATGAGTTTATTACGTATTTGGCTCGGAATCGCTTTTATCATTCATGGTTTACCTGGTATCTTTAGTGCTGGATATATGGAAGGGCATACTGCCTTTATGGAACTAATGGATTTTCCTATGCCCGCATTTTTAGCCTATCTATCCAAAGGCGGTGAATTGATTTTTGGAATTTTGCTGCTACTTGGTTTATTTACTCGCTTTGCTTCTTTAGGTATTATTATCAATATGATTGTAGCTACTTTCTTCGCTATGCGAGGCGATATTTTTGGTGATTATCAAGCTGAAATTAGTTTCACTTATCTAATCATAGCACTTGCATTATTTTTAACAAAACCAACAGCACTTTCTCTCGATGATTTTTTCTGGAAATCGGAATTAACTTAAATTACTGCTTACTTTTGTAGTTCTCTTTTAGTCATAGTGAATAGCTATGGCTATGCCTACTGATATTCAGTTATCAGATCATCGTCCGTTGCTACCTTATGATTTTCAGTAGCTCTAAATGTTTGGCAATCCGAAAATCATTTTGGTTTCACTATATTTTTAAAATACGATAAAAAAAATTAATGTCTGTCACCAAAACACACTACCGTACCTGTCACCTTTGCGAAGCGATGTGCGGTTTAGAAATCGTTACGCAAGATAAAGAAGTCTTAAGCATTAGAGGCGATAAAGAAGATCCGCTTAGTAGAGGACACATTTGCCCCAAGGCATATGGTTTAAAAGATGTTTATGAAGATCCTGATCGGCTAAAATTTCCATTGAAAAAGACAGAAGACGGCTGGCAGCAAATTTCTTGGGAGGCTGCCTTTGATGAAGTAGCTGACAAACTACAAACGATTCAAAAAAAATACGGTAAGCAAGCTGTCGGAATCTATCAAGGCAACCCATCTACGCACAATTTGGGAACGATCCTATTCGCTCGAAACTTTGTACGAGCATTAGGAAAAGCCAATCGTTTTTCGGCTACTTCCGTTGACCAATTGCCGCATCACTTGGCTGCTATGTATATGTTTGGGCATGATTTCCTATTGCCTATTCCTGATATAGATCGTACCGATTGTTGGGTCATCATGGGAGGCAATCCGATGGTGTCGAATGGGAGTATTATGACTGCTCCTGATCTGGGTAAACGCATTAGAGCTATTCAAAAAAGAGGCGGTAAGGTCATTACAATTGATCCTAGACGAACTGAAACATCAGACAAAGTTGACCAACATATTTTCATCAAACCAAGTACAGATGTTTGGTTGCTGCTCGCTTTGATACGAGAAGTGTTTGAACAAAATTGGGTAGACCTAAAACATTTAGAAAAAAGTATACCTGCGGAAGAAGTCGCTTTTCTAAAAAAACTTACTAATCCTTATACCATCAACCTAGCTGCCCAAAAAACGGGTATTGATGCTATCACTATTTCTACCTTGGCGAAGGAATTTGCTACTGCAAAATCAGCTATTTTCTACGGTCGTTTAGGTATTTCAGTTGTAGAATTTGGTGGTATTTCTCATTGGTTACTCAACTGCTTAAACATCATCACTGGTAATATGGATGTAGCAGGAGGCATGATGTTCCCCTCCCCTGCGTTCGATACGGTTGGCAATAGAGCTGCAGAAAAAATGCGTTTCGGTCGTTGGAAATCTAGAGTAAGAGGCTTGCCTGAATTTAATGGTGAGTTACCTGCTGTTACGATGGCGGAAGAAATTCTTACTTCTGGTGAAGGACAGATTAAAGCCATGGTTACTTCTTGTGGCAATCCTATTCTTTCGGTTCCTAATGGTAAAAAATTAGAAGAAGCTTTTGAGCAATTAGACTTTATGGTTTCGATAGATATTTACTTGAACGAAACGACTCGTCACGCCGATATTATTTTGCCGCCCGCTACAGGTTTGGAAGTGCCGCATTATGATGTTGTTTTCCATCAATTGGCTATTCGAAATACGAGTAAATACTCACCCATCGTTTTTGAAAAAGAAGCAGGTACCAAATATGATTATGAAATTTATACAGAACTGACTAAACGTTTACAAGCAGATAGCTTACCTAAAGATGAAAAGCAGCGCCAAGGAATATTGTTTTCCTATCATCTTACACCAGAAATTATCGTAGATAATGTACTAAAAACAGGTCAGTATAGTTTGAGTTTAAAAGACCTAAAGGCAAAACCACATGGCATCGACTTAGGGCCATTGCAATCTCGTTTTCCTGATCGTTTGCAAACACGTGATAAAACCATTCATTTAACTCCTGATTTATTTGTACAAGATTTAGAGCGGCTACAAGATACTCAAGTTACCGATGGTTTATTACTTATTGGCAGGCGACATTTACGAAGTAATAATTCTTGGATGCATAATAGCCAACGATTTGTAAAAGGTAGAAACCGCTGTACTTTATTAATGCATCCTAATGATGCTCAACAACGTGGCTTGGAAAAAAATGCCATTGTTGTTGTCCAATCTAATATTGGAAAGGTAGAAATACCTGTAGAAATTTCGGATGAAATAATGGAAGGCGTGGTTAGTATTCCACACGGTTGGGGACATCATCGTAAAGGTACTCGTTTAGCTATCGCCGAAGCACATGCTGGTGTAAGTGTGAATGACTTGATCGACGAATCACTCATAGATGCTTTATCTGGTAATGCTGCAGTAAATGGTGTTCCTGTTAAAGTTTTTGCTAAAAAGATTGTCGAAAACTATTGATTTATTTTACAAAAAGTAAACGTTAAACAGATGAAATGTCTATGACTAAGGCTTAAACCTGTCTGCGACAGGCAGGCACACAAAGGAATGATTAAAACGAA
>JAHDIP010000233.1 GCA_020630735.1 Saprospiraceae bacterium
AAAAGCAATTTAAAAAAACCACTAAAATTAAAGGTGGAGGCGGTAATAATAATAACAATATAATTATTATTTTTCCTTAATAGCTAATTAGAATCGACATTATCAAGACCGATAATGTCGATTCTTTTTTAGTATCTTTGATAGATATTGATGATTTTTTTAAAAAAACTTATCTTTTTAGCGTTTTTTAATAGTGTATTGATAATCAGTTGTTTATTAGTAGGTTTTGTTGTTTTTTTCTCCAAGAATTGAAAAAAATCGATAAAACATTCAATTTTTTTTTAAAACTAGTGCACATTTTTTTTTTCAAGAGTCTATAGAATTAGAACTACAAGAAAATGGATTATACGTTTAACTGGAGTTTGGCATTTGAACAAGCTAAGCTTCAAAAAAGAAAACTACTGGACGAACATATAGAGAAAGCTTATTACGATAAGTTAGTGCCTGCTGTAGAGCGAAAAATGAACTCAAAAGAAGATGTTTATAGTGTATGTACCTTAGTTATCAAAAAATTTTGGGAGCGTTTCTATGTTAAGGAAGAAGAATTACCTACTAATGTGAATGGCTATCTATATATGATGGCTATGAACGCAGTTATAGATTATAGCAAAATGAAAAAAAAGAAAGACCAACACGAAACAGAACTTGATGTCAGTAAGCTGAATAAAAGAATGCAAGAACACTTTATAGATGAAGCTTCGTTAGTCGAGGCTAATGAAGAAAAAGAATTGCAGTATCAAGCTTTAGAAGTTGGCTTTACAAAATTATGTGAAAAATGCAGAGCATTATTACAAAAAAATATTTTTGAAAAACAACGTATCAAGGCTATTTATGAACAGCTAGGCTTTAAAACACCTAATGCAGCAACGAAGAAAAAAATAACTTGTATTAATCAATTAAAAAAATTGGTCTATCAAGAAATTCATAATCAAAGTAATACCAACACTCATGTCAAGGCTATTAAATAAAGAAGAGCTTGAAATGCTTAGGCGGTTCTTTGACTACGACTTGAGTGAACAAGAACTGAAGACTTTTCAAGAAAAACTAGAAACGGATAAAGATTTTGCAGAAGAACTAGAGCACTATCGCAAAGCGAATAATGCTGTTGACCAAGTAGTTCGTTTTAATACGGAAACAGAACAAGCGCCTACTGTAGATCGAGAAAAGAAAACAGCTTCTGTTTACCAGCTTGTCCAACGATACATTATACCACTTGCAGCGATAATTGTTTTATGTGTGGGTATTCGCTTTTTATTTTTTCAACCAAATAATGCAACTAATGACGTAATTGCAGAATGTAATACCTATACCGAAATGATAACTAAAGATGTTCTTCGAGGAGAGCAATCAGATGTAGTGAAGCCTGAAGAACTTAGGTTTAAAGAATTACAAAATTGGGTTACAAATTATACAAAAGGAGATAAAACAGCCTTAGCTAGAATCGAAGAATTAGCTCGCAACAGTGACGATAAAGATGTTCGAGAAATGGCTTCTTGGATGGTGGTTAACTTTGCTTTTCAAGAAGGAGATATTGAAAAAGCAAAAGCAGGATTGATTGAAATAAAAAATAATCCAAATTTTAATTCAGCGGCAAAGGCAAGTCGATTTTTAAAACAATTAGAATAAATTTTAAATAGCACTTTCTTACCCTTTTAATGTTGCAATAGTCCAAAGTACACAAAAAAAATATTGATAAAACTGTATTTGCTAGAAATACTCTTATAGGTGACGAATTTTTTCAAGTCACAATAAGTATTGCTAAACACTGCGCAAAAGCCATTTTATCTTATAGACAAAAATAATACCTATTTGACTACAAATAGATAAGTCACTATCTATTTTCAATATACTCTTTTAAAAACGTTAAAAAAAAAATTCTATGAAAATGATTAAAGCTATCTTTGCAACAGTTGCATTGCTATTGTGCGCAATGAAGATAAGTATTGCACAAAATTATCAAATTACAGACTTTGATCTAGATGGACAAATTATTGCGAATGGTAATACTCAAGATCATCTAAGCACTAATGAATTATTTATTTATGAAGGTAATATAATTACCGTCCATGCTTCTACCGTACTACAAGAATACTACTGGGCATTAAGAATCGATTTAAACCAAGATGGACATTTCAGTGCGGGTGAAAGAATTTACATTTCTCCTGAAATAGTAAGCGGAAATATAGATTATGAAATTACATTGAATGGCGAAATGCACGAAGCCATATTAAATACAAATGGCAATTTTATGGCTCAACTTATAGTTTCCGAGAGATACGAGAATCTTTTATCTACAAACAGAGAACCAGAAGAAACGGGAAGCATTACTTTTTACAAAGGAGGACCTATTAAAGTTAGAACTTCGAATTCAATAGCTGCAGGCAAAGATCTGAAATGCGTTGACCCTTATATAACATTTGCTAAGATATTTATTGATAATAATTCTACCGTAAACCCTATCACGATTGATGATGTGAAATTTATATCAATAAGTGAAGGAGCGAGTGGGGAAGAAAATTCATATGTAGGATCATTCGGAATAACCACAATAACTGCAGGAGATATTATTGATTATAATTTAGAATTTGCCAGTAAATGGTATCCTATGTATGCTATAGACGAGACCATTGGTATCAATATAAATGTTTATTATACAACGATAACTGGTGCAACAGGAATACTGTCTCCTACTTTAAAATGGGTCGTTAGAAATAACTGCGGAAATGCTAATCGATTGACAGAACAACAAGATCTGTTAGATGCGGATATCAATCTGCATGTTTTTCCAAATCCAGTTAAAGATCACTTTCAGGTTGACTTTGGTTTGGAGAGTAATGCGATTGTAAGTGCTGCTTTATACAATAATTTAGGACAAATGGTAGAAGGATTTAGTGCGTTCCAATTAGAGAAAGGAAATAGAAGACTTAATATACCATCTCATCAACTGGAACAAGGGATATACTATTTCGAACTGACAGTTAATGGTGTAAAACATACTCGAAAAATAATAAAATGACGATAGATTTTAGAGCCTGTTTAAAAATTTTGCGAACTTATTCTCAACGATTTACGATACCGATCTTAGGTTTATGGAATTTTGAAAGATAAGAAGCGTAAAATTTTGATAGTCAATGGTTTTGGTCTTTGGTTTTTGCCGAATGAAATTATGAAACATGCTCTAATAAGCGTAGACTATGAAGATTAAGAAAAGGCATCTGCTAATTTTAGTAGATGCTTTTTTTATTAAAAAAATTACCTATCAAAACTAATTGTAGATAGGTAGAATAAGGAAGTTTATCTAATATTACAAATAAGGATATTTTTAAAAGTTTAAATAAACAATTACTTTTAGGGATGTTTAGATTTGTATGTATTTTCTTTTTGCTGTTTATTTCTTGCACTATATATAGTCAAAAAAATTCTACACCTTCTTGTACAGAAGACGCAATAAATCAACTTTGGGCAAGTGTATCCAAGGAATTAAACAATACACATAACTATAAGCGAGCTATAAGTGATTTAAAAGTAATCATACAATGTTCGATAGACCAAAAAGATACGACCAATTGGGCTTATGCTAGACTATATGAAACATATTGTTACATGCATGATGATGATCATGTAAATATGAAAAATAGTTTAGATGAATTATTAATTTATGATCTAAGTTCATTAAGTAACGATGATAATACATCAATATTATCAAGTGCCTATTTTTTGTATGGAATGTATTATAAATTGAAACTAGGTTTGGTAGAACCCTCAATACTATATTTTCAGTCTGCTATTGATTTATTATTAGATCATATAAACTATGGAGATAAAGGTGATTTAGATGTAACGGAATTGAGTGATATTTTTAACTTTCAAGTAGCAGACTTATTTAATAACGCCGCCGTAATTTATTTGGATTTAGGAGACTATGAAAAAGCTGCAGCCTATTTTAATATAGCCAAAAAAGTCATTTCGAAAGATGGCACGTATAAGAATTGGGAAAAGGCAAAGAAAAACCAAAACCTAGGTTTAGCACTACATAAGATAGGAAAGTACCCAGAGGCATTGTCAGAATACAAAATAGCTGAAGCTCTTCTTAATAAGGAAACAGAAATAGAAAATAGAGATAAAATCTTAGCAGTACTGTATAAAAATATGGCGGAGTATTATTCCTTAAATGGAAAAAAGGATAGCACCTACTTTTTTCTAGAAAAAGCGATGACTTACCAAACGAAGCCAGCGTACAAAATTTATTTACTGAGAGATTACAGCAGCGTGCTACTAAATGATAAACGATATGATGAAGCCAATGAAAAGTTAGATGCAGCTCAAGATTATATCCTAGAGACCTATAGCGTCAATCATCCTGAAATGGCGATTAATTATCAAACAAGAGCAAGTATTGCAGCTAATCAAAAACAGTTTGCTAAAGCAGATTCTTTATTTACAATAGCCTTACAAATTCTATCAGGCGATAGAACGAAAGAATGTAATTGTTCTAACCTCAAGATAGAGGAACTTATAGATAAACGAGAAGCAGTAACTACCCTCACACAGAAAGCAAATGCTTTAAGTTTGGCAAATAAAAACGAAGAAGCTATTATTTGTTTTGATGTTTTAGCCAGCTTGGTCAAAGAGTTGCAGCAGAAGTATATCATTAGTGATGCTTCTCGACTTCAATTTGCTAAGCAGACAAAAGATGTTTATGAAAATGCTATTCGAGTAGCTGTTCTTGCAAAGAATAATGAAAAGGCTTATCAGTTTTCACAACTAAGTAGGAGTACGTTGTTGCTTCAGCAAGTCCAACAGAAAAAAGCGATAGAAGCATTCGGGATACCAGATAGTATTGCGGCAAAAGATCAAGCATTTAAAGTAGAAATAAATAGTATTCAAAAAGAAAGAGAAAATGCACAGTACAAAAACAAGCATCAAATCGTTGATGATTTAGGTGCTCAACTTTTTCAAGTAAATGTGAAGTATGAAAAATGGTTGTCTAGTATCGAAGAAAGTTTTCCAAATTATTTTAATCTAAAATATGACTCCCCAAGTGTTTCTTTAAGAAATATACAAAAGCACCTCAAACAAACAGAAGCCACTTTAATCGAATATTTTTTGGGAAAAGAATCCTTGTTTACTTTTGTAGTCGATCAAAACCAAGTGAAGATTTATACAACTCCAGTAGATGAGCAATTTAATGAAAACATTGAATATGTATATCAGCATATTGCATCTTTGGATTATGATTATCAAAAATTTGAAGGATATTGTAGCGCTGCACACCAATTGTATCAACGCTTATTAGCTCCAGCAAAAGAAGACGGATTGATCAACAAAAAGAATTTAATTATTATAGCGGACGAACAACTTAATTTGATTCCTTTCGAAGCATTACTTTCTGCTCCGTTCGATACTAGAGAGAAAAAAGAAAGTCAATATCATAAGCTCGCTTATATTGTCAAAGATTTTAACATTGATTATTACTATTCTACCAATTTGATTCCTTACTTCAGTACGAATGATCAGAAGCAAAAAGACTTAAATCCCTTTGTAGGTATTGCTCCTACTTTTGAGACTAGAACGAGTCAAATAAATGCCTTATCTTTTAATCGATCAGAAGTTAATTCCATTAATCAATTATTTGATGCCAAGACACTTGTTGGGACAGCTGCCTCACACAAAAGTACACTCCAAGAAATTCAGCAGGCTAGAATAGGACACTTTGCCACACACGCTACGTTTAATGATGAACTTCCCCTAGATAGCCGAATTGAGCTTGCGGATACTGCATTTTACATTTATGAAATTTTCTCCTTACCACACCATTTAGAAATGGTTGTCCTTTCAGCTTGCGAGACGGCTTCTGGCAAGCGACGAAAAGGGGAGGGGGTGATCAGTTTAGCTCGTGCATTTACCCAATCAGGTTGTCCAAGCATAGTCGCAAGTTTATGGAAGGTATCCGATCAGAAAACAAGTAACTTGATGAAAAGTTTTTATGCTTACTTATTTGAAGGAAAAACGAAAAGTGAAGCATTAGGCGAAGCCAAACGAACATATCTTTCTGAAGCATTGACAAAAAATACACACCCATTTTATTGGGCAAGCTTTATTACCATAGGTGATAGTTCTCCTATTATTGATATGGCAACGAAGGGTTTTTCCGTTCTTTACTATTTGGGTGCTTTCTTGCTTTTGAGTACTCTTCTTTTTTTAGTCTTCAACTTTTTTAAAAAGTCGTAAGCATCTCTGCATATTTATTGTTTCCATCGTCTATAATGGTATAGCTTTAATTCATTTTCTTTGAGAGAAAAGACTTACAAAGAGAATTTTAGGAATAGGCGATTAGTTTCGCTTATTCCTTTTTTTGCTTTTTGGTTAAATTAATAGTCGATTTTTTTTCAACTGTATTGCGAAGAAGAAAAGCCAGAAAGGCGATTAATGCTAAGGTAACGACCCAGTCGCTCATGCCTACCCGTTTACTCATGTCAATTACTCGGTCATTACCGAAATGAACAAAAGGCGCCCAATAATAGGGGGGGAGTTGTTCCGCTGATGCCTCTGCCAAAAAATCTAATTTGGCCTGTCGTAATGCTAAACTTTTGCTCAAGCCTTCATCTAAACGTTTGTAATACGACTGCATAATTGTTGAAGTACTCGCATCGTTTACCGACCAAAGGCTCATCGTAATACTTGGGCAGCCTGCATACATAAATCCACGAGCTAAGCTCATCACTCCTTCGCCTTTTTTGATAGCACCTACTCCCGTTTCGCAAGCACTTAGCACCATCATTTCGGCATTTGTTTCGATGGTATACAATTCTTGAGTGGTCAAGTACTCATTATCTGAAAAATAAATTTTACTAAGCATTGGGTTCTCATCATCTATACAAGCATGAGTTGCAAGATGAATGACTTTAAAGTCTTTTGATTTTTCTATAAAACTTTTTTGCGTAGCATACCTACCTGAGAAAAGTCGTCCACTATCGAGTAAGCGTTTGATACTTTTGATTTCGTTTGCATTGTCGATATCAGCTAGTGCTTCGTCTGAACAAGAACGTTCTGCTGCTATTTTTTCATCAGAAAAAGAGGGCGCAAAGCCGGCAAATAATTTATAGGCTAAATCATCGTCAAGAGGCTTCAAACTATTACAGTACATGCGTGCAGAATTGGCATAAGAAATTCCAGTACGCTTAAACAAATATGGCCAATTTCTAAAATCATCTTCAGGATAATGTGTCAAAAATAGTTCAAAAGGAATAGACCAAAGTACACCATCAGGGATAATAACAACTTGCTTTTTTTCGCTAATCGAACTTAGTGGTTTTTCTACAACTTGATTATAAAGATAGAAGCTGAGATTTTTTAATTTAGTAAAAGCAGCTGTAGCATCTTCTTCATAAAAAGTAGGGCTACTACAATAAGCGCTCATGATCATTAGATCCTGATCGAAGTTGATCGGTTTAGCTAAGGAATGAATTTTGAAATCTTCCTTTGTAATTGTAAAAACATATAGAATAGTATCGCTATCGACATATTCTAAAAGTGCGGTATGTTCATCTAATTGCTCTTGTATTTGTGTTACAGAAAACGATTGATCGATATAATTTAAATCATAATAAGAAGGATAGTCTTCTTTGAATTGTTCTGCTAAAATAACTCTACCTTCGAGTAGTTGAAACAAAGTATCTTGTAAAATTTGTAGTCGATTTGAATCTAAAGGTATCGTATGTTTTGCTTTTTTTAAGTCTTGATAAAAGAGGGTTGAATTCGTTTTGATCGAATCTTCTTGAAGCAAAAGTGTTTGAGGAATTGCAGCAAAATTTTTAATGGATACTTGTGGGGTTATTTTTTCAATGACCAATGCTTTTTTATTTTCTGCTAAGGTAAAAGCCTGTTCAATATATTTATTTTCTGTAGTAAGATCGTAAAGCTTGATTAGTAAATCAAATGTGTTTTTATAATTATCTTCTTTGTTAGTAAAGTTAAGATTGTACTGTCGTTGAAGTGAGCTAGCATAATTATTTATCGATTCATACAAAGCGAAAGCTCCCTCTAAATCGTTTTGATCTTTAGATTGCTCAAAGCGTTCTTTAAAGATATCTGCTTTTAATTTGTAAACCATAAAAGCTAATGAATCATCAATGCTCTGATCAATAAGAGGAAAGGAATAAAAATCCTTTACTAAAGTATCAAGCGATAAAGCATATTGAGCAGTATGGGAATATTGTAATGCGATATCCAATTGTTTGTCTTCAAAATAAAGATCAGCAATTGAAGCATAAATTTTACCTAAAGCAGTTTTATCATTTGTTTGTTCTTCAAGTGTAGAAATGAGCTCTTTCTGAAGTTGAAAAAGTTCAATAGTGGGATTAGACGTAGCAAAGTTATCAGAAGGACTAGTCGTTGTTTCAAGTATAACGAGCGAATCTATATTTATACTGTCCTTGTTTAGTTCCTCTTGAGCCAACAAATAAGTAGGACAAATAGCAAGAACTACCAATAAATAAAGGGAATACACGTAATTATTCATCGTATGTAGCAAAATTTGACTTGAAGGTACTAAAAAAACTATTGGCTTAAAAAAGAATTAAGTAAGGATATACTTTTTACCTTTTGCCTTTTTGTCTAACTTTAGACTTCGGTTTACGAGCATGTTTAAAAAATTCATTTGACGGAAATCGAATAATCAAAAGAATTGACTGCAAATCGTTGAAAATCAGTTCGCAAAATTTTAAAACATACTCTAAGTAAAAAGAGAACTATGGATATTTCAAAGCAATTAGTAGATCAATATATAGCAGGTAATTTAAAAGGGCAAGCGCTCTTGGATTTTAAAAAACGACTAGAGAGCGATACGCAATTGAAGGAAATGGTAGCAGAGCGACGTAAGGTACTAAGCGGTCAATCAAGTTCTATTACTTCTACCGCAAAAAAAGGAGGTATAGCAAAATGGCTAATTGCCATAGGTATAGTAGGACTTATAGCTACTGTTTTATTTTTTACACTAAAGCCTGCCCAAAAAGCTAAAAAATCCTTAAAGGAAGATATTTTAACAGAGTATTACGAAGCTTATTATCCCGTATTTTCAAAAGAAGAAAATTCAGATGCTGTTGTTTTTACTAAACTAAATGGGCTAATGAAAGCTAAGAAGTATGAAGCAGCAATCTCGATTTTAGAAGAAGAACTTGCGGTGAAAAAAGCAAGTAATTTGAATCTCGCACTCGGCACCTGCTACCTCGAATCGGGAAAATATAATAAAGCTGTTAAACAATTTAAAACGGCGAAAGAAAATGTATTATACCAAGACAAGGCTTATTGGTACACTGCACTTACTTACGTCAAAGAAGGAAAGTGGAAAAAAGCACAAAAAGAACTAAGTCCATTAATTGCGAATGCACAAAGCGAATTTCACCAAAAGGCAAAAGACTTATCAGTCGCTTTGGATAACAAAGGGAAATGATTAGATAGTTTTTATCTTTGTACAGTCAAAATAGTATAATTTATTTTGAGCTCATCCCTAATATCTGTTTTTATTAAAAAAATCTAGCATACTAGCTGGTTATAAATCTATTCTGTTCTTCTTTTAGTTTCAGCTTCAAATCTCTTTCTGCCCTCAATATATCTTCTGCAGTTAATTCGAATCCTTTAATAGGTGATCCTTCGGGTTTCCATGCAAACTGTCTCCATAAAACGAGTATATAAACTCCTCCTTT
>JAHDIP010000234.1 GCA_020630735.1 Saprospiraceae bacterium
GCGGTCGGGTCTGCAACTCTAAAATACCAGCCACAAATCGGGAAGTTATTATTTGGCCGTTACTAAAGTTGGAGTTCACGAATCGAGAGCAGAGAAAAGCGAGAGAATATCGTCTCGATTCTTGCCTCCTTACTCTCAGTTCCATTTTATTCGAAAATTGATTTACCTATTTGTGGATAACTATGTGGAAAAAAGTAGTACAATATTGTTTTTTAGCAGCAGCACTTTATTTAGGAGCTTGCGCCAACCGTGTTCAGTTACAAGGAGGCGAAAAAGATACCGATCCTCCGCAAATAGATTCTACAGCAACGACGCCAAATCTTCAAACGAATTTTAAAAAACAACGGATCGAAACGACTTTCGATGAATGGGTAGAAGTAAAAGATATTTTTAATCAAGTTATTGTTTCTCCTCCTCTAGAATTTGAACCTGAAATAACAGTCAAAGGAAAAACTGTCCGTTTTGATTTTGCAGAAGAAGAAGTGCTAAAAGAAAACGCAACCTATACCATTAATTTTGGCGATGCGATCAGAGATTTTACAGAAGGTAATATTCGCCCTTACAATTATGTTTTTTCAACAGGCGAATTTATCGATTCCTTACAAGTAAAAGGGAAAGCTGTAGACGCATTTACAGGTGCTCCAGTCGAAGGTGCTTTACTCATGCTGTATGATAATTTGGCAGACTCGGTTGTCCGAACAGAAGCTCCTTTCTATTTTGTAAAAACAGATAAGCAAGGAAAATTTCAAATTAATAATGTGAAAGGAGGCACCTTTAAAGTTTTTGCATTAGTTGATAATGATGGAGATAAACGTTATTCACAAGCAGAAGAAAAAATCGGATTTTTAGATGATAATTTTGTGCTAAACGATTCTACATCTAAACCAATTTCGATCTCACTGTCTGTCGGAATAGCTGATTTGAAAATGAAAAAGCACGATGCTAAAAAATACGGTATCGTTAAATTGATTTTTAATCAAAAAGTAGATGTACTTGATATAGATTATGACGACATAGGCCAGACTACTTACATCGAATACGATCAAGATACAGTCAAATTTTGGTACAATGTCGAAGCAGAAAAAGAATGGAATTTATACTTGAAAAAAGATGACCTCATCGACGATACGATCCAAGTAGCAGCTTTTGCGAAAGATGAACGATTGGCTAATAAAAAATTACGGTTGTCTTCAAAGAGTGCTCAGAAAATAAATAGTCTAAAACCTAACGATCCGATTGAATTATTTTTCAATCATCCATTAAGTACTATTGATGAAAGTCAAATTAAGGTTTATGAAGATACCTTAAATACCTTGGTAGTACCTCAGATTTCTATTGATGAAGAAAAGCAAAATAAGCTATTATTAAACTTTAGCTGGAAAGAAGATATATCTTATCGTCTCGAAATAATGCCTGAAGCATTGACCGATTTTTATGGTTTGGCAAACGATACAATTATACAAACGCATAATGTACTCAATTCCAAATTGCTCAGTTCTATTAATTTAATAGTTAAAAACGTTCAGCCTAATACAAATTATGTATTACAATTACTGAGTAATACAAATTCTCTGATAGATCAATTGAGTTTTCAGGCAGATAGCATTTATCAGTATCAATTTAACGATTTGAGTACAAGTGAGTTTAATTTACAAATTATTGAAGATACGAATGGCAATAAAAAATGGGACCCCGCTAATTATGATAAAAAGACACAAGCTGAAAAACTGTATTCTAGATCACTCGAAAAACTTAGAGCTAATTGGGAACAAGAAATAGAATTTTCGTTGAAGTAACATTCTTTTACCTTTAAGCGTTTTAGAGTAGAAGTTCTAGTATAGTTGTTTAAAATAAAAAATATGGTATTAAAGTCAGTAAATTTAATCAAAAAATACGGAAGTAGAACTGTCGTTAAAGGTGTTTCATTGGAAGTAAATCAAGGTGAAATTGTAGGTTTGCTAGGTCCGAATGGTGCAGGTAAAACGACTACTTTTTATATGACGGTTGGTTTTATTCAACCCAATTCTGGCAATGTATTTTTAAATGATAGAGATATTACCAACCTACCAATGTATAAACGTGCTCAAAACGGTATTGGTTATTTACCACAAGAGCCTTCGGTTTTTAGAAAGTTAACGGTAGAAGATAATATTAAAGCGGTACTCGAAATGACGAGCTTGAGTAAAAAAGAACAAAAGGATAAACTGGAGTCTTTGATAAATGAATTTAGCCTAGAGAAAGTTCGAAAAAGTAATGGCGATACATTATCTGGTGGAGAACGTCGCCGAACAGAAATTGCGAGAGCCTTAGCTACATCTCCCAACTTCATTTTATTAGACGAGCCTTTTGCTGGAATTGACCCGATTGCTGTAGAAGATATTCAATATATTGTAGCTCGACTAAAAGTGAAAAATATTGGTATTCTTATCACTGATCATAATGTACAAGAAACCTTGTCGATTACAGATCGAGCTTATTTGATGTTTGAGGGAAGCATTCTGAAAGCAGGTACAGCAGAAGAGTTAGCTGCTGATGAAATGGTACGTAAAGTTTACCTTGGTCAACAGTTTGAACTTCGACGAAAAGTTATAGATTTGGATAAATAATAGTTTGGATGATAAAATATGAAAAACCACTTCACAAATTTTAATCTTCTTTGTTGTTTGTTATTAATGCTGTTTTCTTTTCCATCTTGCGAAGAACCACCATACGAACTAGGTCCTTCTGATTACAGGATGTTGGATACCTTGGTTCAAAAAGAAAAGGTTTTGCTGAAAGAAGATCTAGATAGTTTATGCGATTTGCGCTACGAACAATTAGTTGCTCATGCAAAAGATTCAATAATGAAAGTTCGACAGCAAGAAATAAAAAATAAATTGGGGAAATAAGTATGAATCGATTTTATAAAGATGAAAAGTAAACTAACTCCGGCACTGCTATATCTTATCTCTTTAGTCTTTTTTATTTTAGGACTTCTTAATCCAATTATGGGGTCAAAGCTTTTTATGACGTTCAAAAGGGATGATGTTTATCTGATTAACTCGACGATAGATTTTTTGAAAGAAGGAGAATGGTTTATCGGAACAATTATTTTAGTTTTTACTTTAATCTTACCTACTTTAAAGTATCTGTTTTTAGGCTTTCGATTATTATCTATTACTTTACCCAAACAAAAATCGACAGGTATAATTTTAGAACTCATCAACAAATGGGCAATGCTTGATGTCTTTGTGGTAGCATTGATTATTATTAATTTAAAATTTGATTCCTTGATAATTGTAACAGAAATAAAAGAAGGTACTACTTATTTTGCGCTTTCTGTATTGTTATTAATGACTTGCTCTTTTATCTTGAAAAAAATGGATGAGTAAGTGTTTTGACAGAAATAAGCTACTTTTCTGACCGAGGGTAATTTTAGATTATACGAGGAGAAAAGAATAATTAGAAATCAATCATATTCCCAAATCTGACCAACTGCCTCTAATCGTTTCTTCCCATTTATTCTTTTCCATATAGTCCAAAAATTCAGCGCGTGGAATACTTTGTCCTCCCATACTTTTAAGATGGTTAGTAGCTTGCTGACAGTCGATCATCCAAAAACCTAATTCTTCTAATCGTTTTGATAAAGATATTAGTGCAAATTTTGATGCATTACTTACTGTAGAAAACATTGACTCTCCAAAAAAGCATTTGCCGAGCGAAATACCGTATAGACCACCAACAATGGTTTCATTTTGCCAAACTTCTACTGAATGTGCAAACCCCATTTGGTGCAGTTTCGTATAAGCGGTTACAATATCATTTGATATCCATGTACCCCCAGACTGACCTTTACGACGCTGTTTTTGACAAGCACGAACGATTGTTTCAAAATGTTGGTCTACCGTGAGATTGAATTTTTTTTGGTTAAAGTACGGTCGCATACTTTTAGCTACTTTCAAATCTTTAGGAAAAAGAACAAAACGGGGATCAGGTGACCACCACAGAATGGGGTCTTTAGGATCATACCAAGGAAACAACCCAATTTGGTAAGCTAATAGAAGCCGCTCTGGAGATAGGTCACCTCCAACGGCTAAAATCCCTTCCTCATTTGCATATTCAGGAGGAGGGAAAGATATTTCGTCGTCTGAAAGCCAAAAAATAGGCACTAGATAAAGAGTTGAACTGGTTCTTGTATGGAAGAACCAAAAATGGAAAGTAAAAATAATAAGGAACGAGGAACTAATAAATTCCTCGTTCCTTAGCCGAGTATATTAAAACACTTAGCTAACAAATTCCTAAAACTTAGGCTTTTTGCTTAAAGCCTTCAATCACTGCCGAAAGACCACGATCAACTAATGCATCTTTCAATGGTTTAAGCTGTGTTTTTGGAGCCGTTTTAACGGTTGCTTTTCCTTTGAAGTGAACAATTAGAGATAGTTGTTCTGCTTGTTCAGCAGAATGTTGTAGAATTTCAACAAAACATTGAATGACCCAATCAAAAGTATTGTGATCATCGTTATACACGATAAGTTGGTATTTATTACCAACGTCTTCTTGTAGATCTTCTACCAATACTTCTTCTAATTCTTCGTAAGTTTTTTCTAAAGCCATAATATTTTCTAATTTTATTGTATGCTAGACTATCTTATTTAACTAATTTAAGCCTGATAAAGTTTCCTTTACTGCCTCAAAATTTGGTAAATCTCCTGCAGAATCTAAAACTTCTTCATAACGTATTATACCTTCTTTATCTATGACGAAAGCTGAACGCTTTGAAACACCTTTCATATCTAAAACAAAGTCTTCATATAAAGCGCCATATGCTCTTGATACCGCTTTGTTGAAGTCAGATAAAAGGGTAAAGTTGAATTTTTGCTCTGCTTTAAACTTTTCTAGCGTAAATAGAGAATCTACAGAAACCGCTAATATCTCAGCATCTAAATTTTGATAAGAGCCGATGTCATCACGCATTGTACAAAGCTCTGTAGTACAAACGCCTGTAAAAGCGAGAGGAAAAAATAGTAAAACAACATTTTTGCCTCTATAATTTTCTAGAGATATCTCTGCTTTATCAGAATCTCTTAGTGTAAAGTTTGGTGCTTTTTCACCTACTTTAACTGCCATAGTAGTTGTGTTTGGTTGTTAAAAATTTCGATAAAGATACTGAAAATAGACATAATTATCATCCTTTATTGGCTTATTTTGTTCGATTTGAAGCATTAAAACAATCCATATCAAGCATTTTTATGTAAAGATGATAAGAAGATTAGCTTACTAAGGTATACTTTTTCAGAAAGTGTATTGTTAAATGTTAAGATTAGAAAGTGCTCTGGAACAAGAGTTTACCGATTAGTTTTTTGCTACCTTTGGGTGAATTGGTATTCCATTTATTTTTGATCAAATTTTGTGTGGAATGAAAAGAAAAAACGATACTTACGTATGAAGATTCTGGATGATATTTATACTCATTATGACACTAAAACAAGTGCTACTCAAAAAGCCTATATGCAGTTGCATTTGGCAGTATTACTCTATGGTTTTACAGCGATACTAGGCGACCTTATTCAGCTTTCAGCGATTGTATTAGTTTGGTGGCGTGTTTTCATAACTAGTATTAGTTTGTTTATATTGATCGGTTTTGGAAAAACATTACAAGGCTTGTCCAAAAAACTAATTTTAAAATATATGGGTATTGGTATTTTAGTTGGTTTGCATTGGATTACTTTCTTTGGCTCGATAAAATATTCTAATGCTTCAATTTGTTTAGTTTGTATGGCAACTACTTCATTTTTTACTGCCTTTATAGAGCCGCTTTTTACCAGGCAAAAAATTAAGATATACGAAATTGGTATTGGGTTATTGATTATCCCAGGGATGATACTGGTGGTTAATAATATTGATCTTTCCATGCATACAGGTATTTGGCTAGGTTTGTTATCTGCTTTTTTAGCAACCGTTTTTGCTACATTGAATAAAATGTTGATTGATGAAGCCGATACGATGACGATTACTTTTTTGGAATTGAGTAGTGCTTGCTTGTTCATCAGTTGTATTTTCCCTTTTTATTTTGCGTATAATCCTGATGCTGCTTTTTTACCTTCAGGGTCAGACTTAGTTTATCTGTTAGTATTGGCACTACTATGTACTACTTTTGCTTATATATTAGGTCTCAATTCCTTAAAACATCTCTCTGCTTTTGCTGCTAACCTGACTATTAATTTAGAACCTGTTTATGGAATTGTTTTAGCTTGGATTATCCTCAAAGAAAATAAAGAACTAACAACTGGTTTTTATCTTGGAGGAGTTATCATTATTTTATCGGTATTGTTTTATCCTTTGGTTAAAAATATTTTTGAAAAGAAATCTATAGCTTAGTAATGGTGAATTAATAACAAGCAGAAGAATGTAAATTTATTAGTTCACCATTCCTAAGTTAAGTAGTATGGGTTAATAAAGCGAGCAATCTTAACCATAAAATACCCGATTAATTGGCTTGTACTACTTAAATTCGCTACGAAAAATAGTTTATGAATTTTACACTTAAAAAACTGACAGATTATTGTACTGCTCATACGACCGATCAAGATGAAGTACTTTACGAATTAGAACGAGAAACAAACCTGAAAACCTTAGCACCTCAAATGATATCAGGTCATTTGCAAGGAACATTACTTACATTTATTAGTAAGATGATACAACCAAAGGCGATTTTAGAAATCGGAACCTTTACAGGCTATGCAACGATCTGTTTGGCTAAAGGGTTGGCAGAAGGCGGAATCGTACACACAATAGAAGCAAATGAAGAATTGGAGTATATCATTCGAAAATATGTAGGAAAGGCGAAGCTCGAAGATCAAGTTCAACTTCATATTGGTGATGCCAAAAAAATCATTCCTGCATTAGAGGTGGAGTTTGATATGGTACTGATTGATGCAGGTAAAAAAGATTATGCCTTTTATTATGACCTTGTTTTTGATAAGGTAAAAAAGGGAGGTTTGATCCTTGCAGACAATATTTTGTGGAGTGGGAAAGTTGTACAAAAGGAGCATGATAACGATACTCGAATTATTCATGATTTCAACAAAAAAGTGCATCAAGATCCTAGAGTTGAAAATGTGGTGCTTCCTATAAGAGATGGTCTCATTCTAGTACGAAAACACTAAGTATGAAAAAGATAAACATAAACGAAAAGTTTGGATTGTTCAATGAACATTGGAGTCCCAAAATTATTGGTGAACTAAATGGACAAGATGTTAAATTAGCAAAAGTGAAAGGCGAATTTGTCTGGCATGATCATAAAAATGAAGACGAACTTTTTTTTATCATTAAAGGAATATTAAAAATCGAATTTAGAGATAAAACAGTTGAACTTCATCCTGGAGAAATGCTCGTAGTACCGAGAGGTGTCGAGCATAAGCCGATTGCTGAGGAAGAAGTTTGGCTGATGCTTTTTGAACCATCAAGCACTAAGCATACAGGTGATATAACAACTGAATTAACAGTTGATAAATACGATAGAATTTAATATCGCTGATGTCGAATAAAAGACGCTATCAAACATTTTGTAAAACAGCGGTTGACTTACCAATTTTCCTGCAAGACTGGTACTTAGATGTAGTATGTGTAGAGGGCGAGTGGGATGTAGCTATCGTAGAAAAAGCTGGTCGAATCATAGCTGCTATGCCCTACTATATTAAGAAAAAAGGATTTTTTACCTATAGTACTATCCCGCCGCTGACGAAATGGCTTGGCCCTTATTTGCTGCCCGAATTACGCAAGCGAAAGCACGAACTAAAACTATACAAAGAACTCATAGAACAGCTTCCAACGGTCGATTTTTTTAACCAAAACTTTCATTATACTGTCAAAAATTGGCTCCCATTTTATTGGCAACATTTTCGGCAAACAACACAGTATTCTTACTTGCTTACAGAAATAGATAACCTAGAGCAGATTTATAAAAATATTAGTACTGACTATCGAAACAATAAAATAAAAAAAGCAAAAGAACATATTGTCGTTTCTTCAGATCGAACATTAAAAGACTTATACGATGTCAATAAATTGAGCTTTGAACGACAGGGAATGAGTGTGCCTTATTCGTTTTCTTTTTTAGAAAATTTAGATAAAGTATTAGCAGAACATAAAGCCCGAAAACTTTTTTTTGCCACCGATCAAGACGGCAATATACATTCCGTTCTATATCTCATTTGGGACAAACAATCGAGTTATTATCATATTGCTGGAGATGATCCTGCATTGCGGTCAAGTGGTGCAAGTATTCTTCTTGTTTGGGAAGCCATCCAATTTACGAGTAAAGAATTAGGACTAAAAACTTTTGACTTTGAAGGAAGTATGATTGAAGGAATTGAAAGAGTACGTCGACAATTTGGTGCAGTCCAATACCCGTATTTTAATGTTCGAAAATATTATTCTAAGACCTTTCAAGTAGCGGAAAGTATAAAAGGAATGTGGTCTTAAAACAAACTCACATAACCAAAGTGAATTTTTGCAGCTCTAAAATCTATCGGATCATCAAAACGTCTGCCTAGAGCATAGCTAATTCCAAAGACACCTACTTTTGTTTCAAAGGTCATACCTGCACCAAAGCCGATTGGTCGATCTATTCGGTTGATTTCATTCGTTCGGTCTTCTACATACCCGTAATCTCCGAAGGTATACAAATAAGCATTTTGACCGATCAAAAAACGATACTCTAAAGTAAAAATAGCGAAGCGACTTGCTTGTACAGACTCTTCATCAAAGCCTCTTAATCGACGATTACCACCAATTCTGTATTGCTCATTTTGAAAAATAGATTGCTCTGAAATAATACCTCCCAACTCTATAGCAGTTTTCAAAGTTGTTCGTTTAAAAAACGGAAAATAACGTTCCACTTTCAAATCAATTTTATACTGAAAGGTTTGTGTTTCTAAGCTATCATACAAACTTCTGAATTCAAACATTGGTTCATTGCTATCTTGAATATCAATAATAACGCTATTCTCTTTTATTTGTTTAAATCCTGCTCCGCCTCGTGCAAGCATACTCCAACCCTTTCGAGGATTAAAGCGGTAGTCCAGTCGTTGTAAGGCATACTCCAACCCAAAACTAGCTGTACTAAGATCTAAGTTTTTAGGTAAGCTCTTAGTATTTCGAATACGATCTTCATCGACACTCAATAAGGTAGTGGATGCGGTATTCCAATAAGCTTTTATATAGTTATTACCTTCAAATAGGTATTGAAGACCAATGTCATAAATAACATCGAGATAAGAAGTATCTCGTTTGTACAAATCAAAACTTGTCTCTATCCCGAAAGGTAAATTTAAAACATAAGGATAAGCCAATTCGATTTCCAAATCTTGAGTGCCTGGGCGAAGTTGTTGGAACTCTGCAAAAATACGTTCGCCTAATCCGAATTGATTATGCATGTCAGCATTAAATGTTCCAGTAATCAAAAAACGCCGAATGGCAAATTGGTCGCTGTTTGGTGCTAGACCAATGAGAAAATCAAAGCGACTAGCTTTCTTTTTATCCAGATACAGATTGATTATTGCCCGTTCTCCTTTGAAAGTAATACTAAGGTCTCGAACCTCTTTTAGGAAAGGTAATTCTTTGATCCG
>JAHDIP010000017.1 GCA_020630735.1 Saprospiraceae bacterium
AAACTACGCTTAGCGGATTGGGTTGTTTTTTGGACTTAAAGTAAATTTTTAAACAAATGAAAAACCAAATTACATACATTTTTATGTTGATAAGTATGTTGATATCTTGTCAACATATCGAAAACACTCCTTCAGTTACTAAAACATCATCAATTTCAAAAACGAATAATTCTTTAATAGACTACCAGCGATTGATGAAAATCAATTCTCCTTTCGAAAAGTCAGTTGAACTTTATGCAATAGAGTATACAAGTGATGGTTTAAGCATTACGGGGTACATAGCCAAGCCAAAAGGAGATTCGACGTTTCCGGCTATTATTTATAATAGAGCAGGATTTGCAGATGCTTCAACGATTGCTCGACAAGAGCTTAACTATATTGCACAGATTGCATCTAAAGGGTATGTTGTTCTAGCCTCTCAGTATCGAGGCAATATATTTAGTGATGGGAAAGATGAATTTGGTGGAAAGGATATTAATGATGTACTTAATTTAATTGATCTCGCAGAAAGTTTACTCTATGTTAATAAAGATAAGATTGGAATGCTTGGGTTTGCTAGAGGAGGTATGATGACACTAAAGGCAGCAAGAATGAATAAAAAACTCAAAGCAATAGCTGTAGTAGGAACTCCATCAGACTATTTATTAGTAGCTCAAAATCGACCTAAGATATATCATACATTCTACAAAAAAATATTGGGAGACATAGATACAAATAAAGAAGCATATATTGATCGGTCGGCTAATAATTGGGCTGAAGAAATAGATACTCCAGTTTTGTTACTGCATGCATCTAACGATAATCGAGTAAAACTTAGTCATTCCGAAAACTTAGCAGCAGCTTTTAAAAAGCATAAGATAGAACACAAATTAGTCATCTATGAAATAGACAATGGTTCAGTAGAAAATAATTTACAAAATCTTCGAGATACCGAACTTCTTGCATGGTTCGGAGAAAAACTGAAGTAAGAGAATAGGTGATAACATCTTAAACCTTCTCACTCACCAAGACAAAAGCTGGTGGCACATTGATAGGAGCAAAATTTACATCAACATTTCCAAAAACCGTTTTGTACATTTTTTTTGTCAATAAAGAATAGTGAACTTGAATGTAGAGACCGCCTTTCTTTAAATGTTTGCGAGACGCTCTTACTATATCGTAAGATAGTTCTTTTGGAAGGGAAACGAATGGTACAGCAGAAACAATATAGTCCGCTTGACCAGCTCCCTCTTTAGCAAGATATTCGCCAATCTTTTCCGCAGAATCTTCGACGACAATTAAGCGGTCATCATTGATCGCCCGTAGTTTTTTGCAAAAATTATGGTTGACTTCAAAAGAAAGCAATTTGCAATCTGGTGCCATACTATTTAAAATGTGTTCTGTAATGACGCCATCTCCTGCACCTAACTCAACAATTAATTTAGCATTGTCAAAGTCAATGTGTTTGATCATTTTTTTGCATAAAAAATCAGAACTTCTGGTAAATGTACCTACAGTTTTAAGGCTTTTAATACTTTCTTTAAAAAAGGCTACTTTATTATTCATATCGGTTTTTTAGATAAATGAGGTAGTAAGGCAAATTAAAATAATAAATTCCCCAACTTGGATAGATATTAACTTTAATTTGCCTAAGAGCTTGTAGAATTGTTAAGTATAACTTGTCAAGTACGTTTGTATTGGTTTTCAAATAAGAGAAATTTAAAGATGCTCTAAAAAACATTATTTTTCTCTTGATTGATACTGTATAAAGTTCCAAAGATCAGAATACTGACCTGCTTTGGACATTAATTGAGCTTTAGATGGTCTAAAGCCATCAATATACGCAATAACTTTGGCTTCAGTGATTCCCTTTTTTTCCAATTCCTTTCGAAGTTGATCAGCAGACGAAAAGGTTTTATATAATCCTAACGTATAAGAATACACTCTAGTATTCGGTGAAGACTCGATCATTGCATTTGGATAAGTAGTGATAACCTCACCATTATACATTTGCTTGATAGCAGCCACCTCTACTTTATAGGAAATACCTTTGATTGAACTATTATAGTAGTTCCATTTTGTGTCGGACATATAGCTTCCTACTGTTGGTGTATCCAGCTTAACACGCACTGGAAAGTTTTCAGTATTAAATATTTCGAGGTCAATTCTTCGATTAATTCGTTGTCCTTGTGGATTTATTTCCCCGTTGATATTATTTTTAGCTAAAGGATAATTAGATCCGCATCCTTTTATAAGAATATTGGAAGGACTTACACCATTATCAATGAAATACCCTGCAACCTTCTCTGCACGTTTAATCGAAAAGTATAAGTCAAATTTTGCGGGACCAGTTTCATCGGAATTACTAGTTAAGAGTACTTTTAGGTCAGGATACTCAAGCAATAAACGTAACACTTTATTAAGTTCCATAATGTTTTTAGAACTCAATATATCATCGTCTGTATTATAAAAAATTGGCTTAAACGAATAATCTTTAATTTCATCTTCTGTAAACGTTCTAGTAGGAGTAGATGAACTATTACCACCTGGGTTGAATATCGAACTTTCACCGCTAAATGTTTCTTCTGCAGATTCTGCAGAAGAAGCGATGCTACTAGTTGTTCTAGCTTCTAAAAGATTAAACGCAATAGGGTTCGAACGTAGACTTTGTTCTTTTTGCTCTGTTTTAAAGTAAGCGGTATAGATGTCACTTTCACCCATACTCGTTTTTCTATCAGAAGAAAAATAAGCTTTTAGTCCATCCTTAGCCATTTTGTAATATAGATCATCTCCAGCAGAATTTATTGGAACACCTAGATTGACGGCTTTATTCCATTCTTTCTTAGAATCAATATATTTTGACTTAAAAATATCGAAACCACCAATACTGTTTAGATTATTGGAACTGTAGTAAAGGGTACGACCGTCTTTTGCTAAAAAAGGAGTTGTTTCATCATACTCTGTATTTACTGCTGCTCCAAGATTACGAGGAGCAGTCCAATTTCCATTAGAAAAAACCATTTCATATAAATCGCTACCACCATAGCCCCCTTCCCTACGAGAAGAAAACAGCATGATTGTATCATTGAAGAAGAAAGGAGTACCATCTCCATTTTCGGCGATCATAGGACTTACAAATTTATGCTTTATCATACTGCGTTCTTCCGATACTTTGAATGTATCTACATAAATTTCACTACTGAAAAGATTATTGCTTTTGGAGTAAAAAAGTACCTTGCCCGATTCATTAAATGCTAAAGCAACATCATTCATTGCACTATTAAGTAGGCTGCTCATAGCTTCAGTAGCCATCCAAGCACCATTAATAATTTTTGAGGAATAAAGGTCGGTTGTGTAATGGCCAAATTGGAAATCAGCTTCTCCTTTTTCATTACGAAGCCCACCCATATTACCTAACCTAGAAGACGAAAAGTAAATTTTATTTTCGTAATTAGGGCTTAAGATTGGATTAAAATCATTTCCTTTTGAGTTTACGTTTTCTCCTAGATTTTCAACAATAGCTAACTTATCAAGAGAGCTTAGGCGCATACCTGTAGCGCAGCGCATGATAGATGCTTTTGCACTATTTCTGTATTGATGACTTTTTGTTGACTTCAAAAATAATTTGTAGTAATTGATTGCTCGACGAAAATTTAATTCAGCATGATTACTCTTTGCCAAATAATAAAAAACGGTGGGTTCTGGATTTTTTTCGTTTTCTAAGATATAATTAAAATACTTGATTGCTTGACGAGTATTATTTGTTTCGAAAAAACAGATGCCAATTTTTTCTTTTACTTCATTACTACTTGGTTTTTTCCGATGATATTCAAGGTAAGCATTGAGCGCTTTATTATAATTGGCAGCTTCAAAATATTGATCTCCCAAATTTTTAAGAGCTTTTATGGGTTGTTGTGCCTGAAGAGTACCCACAAAACAGCAGAGTAGGAAAGCTAGTAAGCAAATTTTATTGTTCATATTGTTTTTGATTTCCACAATCTCAAGTACTGATAGAAGTTATTCTTTAATCATATTGTACCTGAAATCAAATAATTCGAATACAAGTACTAATAGTACTATTTTGGTGAAAATTATTATTAATATTCACGAACTCTTACGAATTTATAATTGAGTCTATACCCACTGGTATTCGGTTTTAGGATCGTCATTAGTAGCTATTGTTTAATCTTCAGTAGCTTTAAACATTTGGCAATCCGAAAACCACTTAGTTTTGAGTATATACCTACTGGTATTCAGTTTAAGGATCATCATTGGTAGCTATCCTTTGATTCTCAGTAGCTTTAATCGTTTGATAATCCCAAAACCACTTTGGTTTCAGTATATTAGAGTCCATGTCAAGCTTTTTTGCTGTACTAAATTGTTGCAATGAACTCTATTATAAAGAGAAAATAATCGCCAAGCCAGTGGCGATTATTTTCTCTTAAGTATCCTCTTATCATCAAACAGATGAGGTATAATTTATATTTCAGTATTTACATCAAATGCTTCTAAGTAATCACCTACACGTCTTAAAAACGAACCACCTAAAAATCCATCAACTACCCTATGGTCGTAAGATAGAGATAAGAACATCATATGTCTAATCGCGATGACATCACCATATTCTGTTTCTATAACCGCAGGTCTTTTGCGGATAGCACCTACAGCCATAATCGCTACTTGTGGTTGATTGATAATAGGCGTACCCATTACATTACCAAATGTACCAACATTGGTTAGTGTAAATGTACCGCCTTGGATTTCTTCTGGTTTTAATTTATTTGCTCTTGCACGTGTGGCCAAATCATTCACAGATTTTGTTAAGCCTACAAGATTTAAATGATCTGCATTTTTGATAACAGGAACAATTAAGTTACCCGTTGGTAAAGCAGCAGCCATTCCAACATTGATATCTTTTTTTACGATAATATTGGTACCATCAACTGATACATTTACCATCGGAAAATCTCGTAAACCTTTTACAACTGCTTCCATGAAAATAGGCGTAAATGTTATTTTTTCACCATATTTTTCTTGAAATGTTTTTTTGATTTTATTTCTCCAATTTACAATATCAGTTACGTCAGCTTCTATAAAAGAAGTAACGTGAGGAGAAGTATGTTTCGACATTACCATATGGTCTGCGATGAGTTTTCGCATACGACCCATTTCAACAATCTCTACATTGCCGTTGGCGCTTGCACCATTGGCACTATGACTAGCTGTTGCTACTTGTGGAGTAGGCGGTGCCATCGTCGTTGTAGCAGTTTGAACAACTACTTGAGGCTGGCCAGAACCTCTAGAGCCTACATAGGCTAAAATATCTTTTTTGGTCACTCTACCATTTAGACCAGAACCAGGAATAGTATCTAATTCTGCTTGGTTGATATTTTCTTTCTGTGCAATATTTCTAACTAATGGAGAATAAAAACGAGTACCGTTTGACTTTGAAACAGCAACAGCAGGTTGTGGTGCTATATTTACTGCAGCTACGGGTTGTGGTTGAGGAGCTGTTGTTTGACCATTTTTAGAAGGTGCTTCTGTTGCAACAGCAGGTGAGGCTTCAGGGGCAATATCTTCGCCTTCAGTAGCAATAATGGCTATTACCTTTCCGATACCAACTACATCGTTTTCTTGAAATAATATTTTGGCGATTGTTCCACTAATAGGCGAAGGAACCTCACTATCAACTTTATCTGTTGCAATTTCCAATATAGGCTCATCAACTTCTACACTATCACCAACATTTTTTACCCATTTCAGTATGGTTGCTTCCATTATACTTTCGCCCATTTTGGGCATAATTAATTCTACTTGTGCCATTTTTTATATTTTTCTCTCCAACAAAGCAAGAGGATTATTAAAATTAAGAGTTTTGATAAAAAACATATTAAAAATTATCAGCTCACAAAATTACAGCAATTATCTTGCTAATAAAAATTTTCTGACCATATTAAGCGCTTGAACGCTTGTGTAGTGGATGTTTTTGAGTCTGTCTTTTCCAAGTTGGAGTTTTTTAGTTTCTATTTTGGTTGCATCTCCGACGGCTAACCAGATAGTTCCTACTGGTTTATCGGGGGTGCCACCAGTAGGTCCGGCAATACCAGAAACCGAAATAGCTATATCTGTTTTTAATAGTTTTAGTGCCCCAATTACCATTTCTTTTACAGTTTGTTCGCTAACTGCGCCATATTTTTCAAGGGTTTCGGATTGTACGCCTAGCTGTCTTTGTTTGACTTGATTGGAATAGGCTATTATACTGCCAATAAAATAGGCAGAGGAACCAGAAATTGAAGTAATCATATGAGCTAAATAACCTCCAGTACAACTTTCAGCAGTACTCAGTGTTTTTCCTTTTTCTTTAAGCAAATCACCTACAGCAGCTTCTAGTGTTTGATTATTGAAACCAAAGATAAGTTCGGGAATTAATGCTTCAATTTCTTTAGATTTTTCTTCTAAGTTTTTGCGAATAATTTCTTCGTCTTCTCCTGTAGCTGATAATCGTAAACGAACCTGACCTATATTGGGTAAGAAAGCTAACTTCATATTAGAAGGTAAGCTATCTTCTACTGGTCGTACCGCATCAGCAATAATAGATTCGCCTTCTCCAACAGTTAAAATTGTTTGATGGACAATAGGAGCCAAAGGAAAACGCTCTTTCAGTTTGGGTAGTACTTCGTACTCCATCAAATACTTCATTTCATAAGGTACTCCAGGAAGAGATACTAAAACAGTATTTTGTTCTTCAAACCACATACCTGGGGCTGTACCTTTTTTGTTTAAAAGTAAATTTACATTATCAGGCATGTAACACTGTTCTTTGTGTGCTTCAGTAGCTGTTCGCCCGAAGCGTTCAAATAGCCGCACGATACGGTCATAGGTACCTTGGTCGAAAGACATTCCGACTCCAAAATAATCAGCAATTGTTTTCTTGGTAATATCGTCTTTAGTTGGTCCCAATCCTCCCGTCATAATGACGATATCGGATTGAGCCATTGCTTGTTCAATAGAGGTTGTAATCGCTTTTTTTGTATCGCTAGTAGAGATTATTCCAGAGACATTGATGCCCTGCAAATTTAGTTGTTGGGCAATCCAAGCAGAGTTTGTATCCACTATTTGACCAATTAATATCTCGTCGCCTACGGTAATAAGTGTTGCCTGCATTTTTGATTTTTAAGAAAAGATTATTTATTCTAACTATAACGGAAATAATAATTTTAAGTTGATAGAGAAGTATATTAAGCATCAAATGCTTTTCAAATTATGTAAGAAGTAAAGTCTTCTATACTGAAACCAAAATGGTTTTCGGATTGCCAAATGATTAAAGCTACTGAAAATCAAACAATAGCAACCGATGATGATCCGATAACCGAATATTTACGGCGACATAATAATCAACAAAACGAAATTTCTTTTAAGCCAAAAGCTTCTTCACCATCAGCATGTCTGATTAATAATTTTCCTATGGCAGAAATACCTGTAATACTACCTTCAAATGAACTGCCATTTGCTCGTTGAAAAAGGGATTTTTTTTGATATCTATACAAGTTTTTTAAATAGTCATCGTTCAGTTTTTGGTTAAACCCTGAACGAAGTTGTATATATCTTACTTCTACGCATTTGCATAGAGAAGCAACCAAATCATCTAAGATAAAATCTTGATGTGTTACTAATTTTAAAGAGGTAGCATTAGAAGCATTTGTTGAGTAGTTTACTTGGTTTACATTCACTCCAATTCCGATGATACTAGAGCGTAAATAACTCGATGAGAGCGAATTTTGTATTAAAATACCTGATACTTTGTTGTTTTCGATGTAAATATCGTTTGGCCACTTGACTTTCACCGTTTTATCCGTGTATTTTGTAATAAAGTCATAAACGGCAAGTGAAATTACCTGATTAAGGATGAATTGACGACGAGCTTCGATAAATGTAGGGTAGAGAATAATGCTTAAAGTTATGTTTTTGTCAGGTTCACTTTCCCATTTACTGCCAATTTGTCCACGCCCTTGGAGCTGTTTATAGGTCGAAATGACAGTTCCTTCACTTGGTTTATTTTTTGATACTAAATTAAGTGCGTATGCATTCGTCGATGCTAGTTCTGGAAAGTGCAATAGAACTTTTCCGATAAAAAGCGTGTTTTGTATAGTACCCAAGCAACAAATATTTTTTGTATCTTTATATGTTTAAAATGAAAACACCTAAGATATTGATTGATTTTACCTAACAAAAATAAGAAAAACATAATTTGAATTCACAAGATAAGGAAGTAAAAGAAAAAGAATTGTCAGTAGAAGAGTTGAATGACTTGATTATTGATAGTATTCAAGATATAAAAGGTAAAAGAATAGTAAAACTTGATTTAAGACATTTAGAAGATACTCCTACCGACTTTTTCATTATATGCGAAGGAGAATCTAATACACAGGTTAAGGCTATTTCAGATAATATTTACAGACGTATAAAACAGGAAGGAGGGACATTGCCTGTGCATTTAGAAGGGCAGCAAAATGCTCTTTGGGTATTGCTAGATTATTTCGAAACAGTCGTTCATGTGTTTTATCGAGATACTAGAAAATTCTATGAATTAGAAGATCTGTGGGGTGATGCGATATTCACTGAGTATGAAGAAATGTAAGTTTTGTGCGAAATATTCGTACCATCGTCGATAAAATAAAACGATTTGACGTTTTATACGTTATAATAATTAGAAAGTAGTTTTTTTGCATAACATAGAACAATGGAAAATAAAAATAATAAACCTAATAACTCATCTCGATTCCATCCTTATTGGATCTATGGTTTATTAGCGCTGTTCCTAATAGGTCTCAATATTTATAGTATGAACATTTCTCCGAATGACCCTGTTTCTTGGAGTCGTTTCGAAAAAATGGTCGAAGCTGGAGATATTGATAAAGTTATCATTGTAAAAAACAAAGATATAGCTCAAATTTACCTTAGAGGATCTAGTGTCGATAAATACCCAGATGCCAATACATCAAAAATAGGATCTCCTGCACATTTCTCATATGAAATTGGTTCAATAGATCGATTTGATGAAAAACTGGAACGATTAGAGTCAAAAACACCAGTTGATAAGCGTATAAAAGTAAATTATACTACTGATTCCAATTGGGCAGGAATCATTATTAGTTGGGTCTTACCAATATTGATTATCGTTGGTATTTGGTTATTCATCATGCGCCGTGTAGGTGGTGGTGCTGGTGGTCCTGGTGCTCAAATCTTCAATATTGGAAAATCTAAAGCTACCTTATTTGATAAAAATACAAAGGTTAATGTTACCTTCCAAGACGTAGCTGGATTAGATGAAGCAAAAGAGGAGGTTATGGAAATTGTCGATTTCCTTAAAAATCCTAAAAAATACACCGCTCTCGGTGGAAAGATACCGAAAGGAGTTTTACTCGTAGGTCCTCCTGGTACAGGAAAAACCTTATTGGCAAAAGCCGTAGCTGGTGAAGCTGGTGTTCCATTCTTTTCAATCTCTGGTTCTGATTTCGTAGAAATGTTTGTCGGAGTAGGTGCATCGAGAGTACGTGACTTATTTAAACAAGCTCGTGAAAAAGCACCTTGTATTGTCTTTATTGATGAGATTGACGCAATCGGGCGTGCTAGAGGTAAAGGAGCTTTCCAAGGTGGAAATGATGAGCGTGAAAATACACTGAATCAACTTTTAGTTGAGATGGATGGGTTTAGCACTGACAAAGGAGTTATCTTAATGGCAGCTACCAACCGACCAGATGTATTGGATACTGCCTTACTTCGTCCAGGACGTTTTGATCGACAGATCGGAATTGATCGTCCAGATCTTAAAGGTAGAGAAGCTATCTTTAAGGTACACGTAAAAACAATTAAAATTAGTCCTGAAATTAATGCTTCTGCATTAGCTGAAATGACACCAGGTTTTGTTGGTGCTGATATCGCTAATATCTGTAATGAAGCGGCTCTGATCGCAGCTCGTCGAAACAAGACAGAAATTGATATGGGCGACTTTAATTATGCACTTGATCGTTTGATTGGTGGTCTTGAGAAGAAAAATAAAATTATATCGCCTGACGAAAAACGAATCATTGCTTATCACGAAGCAGGTCATGCTGTTTGTGGTTGGTTTCTTGATCATGCACACCCATTAGTGAAGGTAACAATTGTTCCTAGAGGGGTAGCTGCATTGGGATATGCACAATACTTACCGAAGGAGCAATACTTGTATCGTACAGAACAACTATTAGATCAGATGTGTATGACTTTTGGTGGTCGTGCAGCTGAAGATTTAATTTTCAATAAAATCACAACAGGTGCTCAAAACGACCTTGAACAGGTGACCAAGATGGCTTATGCGATGACGACTGTTTACGGTATGAACGAAAAAGTTGGTCAACTATCGTTTAATGACCCTCAAGGAAATTATCAATTCAAAAAGCCTTATTCTGATGAAACGGCAAATATGATTGACCAAGAGGTAAGATCATTAGTTGATAAGCAATATGATAGAGCAAAAGATTTACTAGAAGAAAGAAGAGATGAATTAGAAATATTAGCTAATGCTCTTTTAGAAAAAGAAGTACTGCTAAAGTCTGATGTGGAACGATTGATTGGCGCTCGCCCAGCTGATATAGCAGCGAAGCAAAAGAAGAATGGAACGGTGGAACACAACGCTTTAGAAGATTTAGATATTGATGAGCAAAAATAATATTGATCACTTCAAGCAATAAAAAAAATCCCTAGCCAATATTGACTAGGGATTTTTTTTATTCATTATTTTAAACGTTTAGTAAGCACCACCTCCGCCAGTCATATCGTGTGCAATTGGATGCCAAGTTGTTTTTGTCTCCAATGTATCTTGAATTAAGTATGGACTTTCTGCATTTGCAGCATATAGATTGGTTTCAGAACGAACGATGATTCGTTTTAAATTATCTACAGCATGGAGTTGGATCGTTTTTAACTCTTCAGATTTTTTACCGTAATAGACCATACCATTTACGTCCATGTGGCTAGAAAAATGACTTGCCAACTCACTTCTAATGCCTGTAAGAATATTAACCACTCCTCCAGGCACATCAGAAGTATGTAACACTTCTGCAAAAGAGATAGCACAAGTTGGTTGATCGTGCGAAGCAAGTACAACACAACTATTACCTCCACAAATAATTGGTGCAATAGTCGTGATCAGACCAAGTAGACCTTTATCCTCGGGAGCAAAAGCTGCAATAACGCCCATCGGTTCTAAAATAGAAAAGTTGAAGTGTGAAGAAGCTACAGGGTTAACGGTGCTGAAAAGTTGTTGGTATTTATCAGCCCAACCTGCATAGTAAATGAGTCGATCAATAGACGCCTCTACTTCCTTTTCTGCTGCTGCTTTTGTTACACCAAAAGACTGTAACTCCTCAATGAACTGTGCTTTACGCCATTCGAGCATTTCAGCTATTCGATACAAAATTTGGCTACGATTATAAGCGGTACGATTAGCCCAGCCACCTAAGGCTTTGCGAGCAGCGACCACAGCATTTCTAAAGTCCTTTCTAGAACCTCTACAAACATTAGCAATCAAACTATTATTTTTTGTTTTGATTTTATAATAACGTCCAGATTCAGTGCGAGGAAACTTTCCTCCAATATAAAGTTTATATGTTTTTTGAACAGGAATACGCTTAGCCAGAACAGCACCATTACTAGCGGCACCATTGCTTTTGCCATTACTGGAAGCTTTGCTTTTCACTGTTGTTTTTTTATTTCTTGTCTTAGCCATTGCTAGAAAATTTTAATTCAATTTTAAATAAGGTGCTAAACCATGCAAGCCTCCTTCTCTACCAAATCCACTTTCTTTGAATCCACCAAAAGGTGAAGTAGGATCAAATTTATTATAGGTATTTGCCCAGATCACACCTGCTCGTAGTTTACTCGTCATACGGAAAATTTTAGATCCTTTGTCCGTCCAAACACCAGCAGAAAGACCGTAGTAAGTGTTATTTGCTTTTTCTAAAACTTCTTCGATTGTTCGGAAGCTTTGAACAGCTAATACAGGACCAAAAATTTCTTCTTGTACGATTCGGTGAGATTGCGAAGTATTAGTAAACAAGGTTGGTTTACACCAGAAACCTCCATTGGAAGGGATTGGGCAAGAGCTTTCGTAAAAGTCTGCTTCTGTTTTTCCAATCTTGATATATTTTTTGATTGTCTTTAATTGTTCAGAAGAATTAATAGCACCGATGTCTGTATTCTTATCCAATGGATCACCAATAATAAGTGTCTCCATTCGAGCCTTTAGTTTTTTGATGACAATATCCTCAACAGACTCTTGTACAAATAGTCGAGAACCCGCACAACATACATGACCTTGATTGAAGTAAATACCATTAATGATTCCTTCTACAGCTTGGTCGATTGTAGCGTCTTCTAAAATAATATTAGCAGCTTTACCTCCCAATTCTAAGGTTGCTTTTTTGTCTGTTCCCGCAATTGCTTTTTGGATAATCTTACCAACATTTGTAGAACCAGTGAATGCAATTTTATTGATGTCAGGATGGTTGACAATAGCAGCACCTGTAGCACCTGCACCTGTAACGATATTGACCACCCCAGGAGGCAAACCAGCTTCTTGAATTAGTTCGGCTAATTTCAATGCAGTTAGAGAAGTTGTTTCTGCTGGCTTCAATACGACTGTATTTCCTGTAGCTAAAGCTGGCGCAATTTTCCAAGCGGCCATTAGTAGCGGAAAGTTCCAAGGAATTACTTGTCCAGCAACACCAAGCGGTTTCGGATTTCGATTAGGGAAAGCATAATCTAATTTGTCTGCCCAACCTGCGTAATAGAAAAAGTGTGCTGCTGCTAATGGAATGTCAACTGACTTCGATTCTCTGATTGCTTTACCGCCGTCCATTGTTTCGATTACTGCAAATTCTCTTGCCCGTTCTTGCAACATACGAGCAATTCGGTAAATATATTTTGCTCGTTCCTTAGCAGGCATTTTTGACCAGTATTTATCGTAGGCTGTTCGAGCAGCTTTTACAGCTTTGTCTACGTCTTCTTGACTAGCTTCAGCTATACTAGCAATTTTTTTTCCTGTTGCAGGATTAATAGTTGGGAAATACTTTCCCTTTTTAGGTTTTACAAATTCGCCACCAATGAACAATTCATACTGATCTTTTAGTTCAATATGGTCTTTACTCTCAGGAGCACTTGCATACTCCCATTTGGTATTGAATTTGAGATGATTTTCTTTTGTCTTTATTGCCATTATAAAAATGAATTAGTCTTTTGAAAAATAATCTTTCGATTGATAAACACCAGATTGTTGTTTTACAATTTGTAGTAAAACATCATTGGCAAGGCTACTTGCACCAAAACGGAAGTACTTATTTGTTAGCCAATCTTCACCAAGTGTTTCTCTAACCATTACGAGATATTGAACAGCTTGCTTTGCAGTACGGATGCCACCAGCAGGTTTCATACCGATGATCTCTCCTGTATTGTAATAGTGATCTCTAATTGCTTCAAGCATCACCAAGGTAACAGGCATTGTTGCCGCTGGGCTAATTTTGCCAGTAGACGTTTTGATGAAATCTGCTCCTGCTAGTATCGCTATATCGCTTGCCTTTCTGACATTATCTAAGGTAGAAAGTTCGCCTGTTTCTAAAATTACCTTTAGACGGGCTTTGCCACAAGCTTCTTTTACCGCTGCAATTTCATCAAAAATATAATTGTGTTCACCTCGTAAAAAACGACCACGAGAAATCACCATATCTACTTCGTCTGCTCCTTCACTTACTGCAAATTTTGTATCCTGAATTTTGATGTCCATGGTAGATTGACCACTAGGGAAAGCTGTAGCTACAGATGCAACATTTACACCTGATCCTTTTAGAGCTTCTTTAGCCACTCGTACAAAAGTAGGATATACACAAATAGCTGCTACTGTAGGTAAACCAGGATAGGTATCATGTAAGTGCATCGCTTTGTAACATAATTGTCTAACCTTCGAATCGGTATCTTTACCTTCTAATGTAGTAAGATCAATCATGCTAAGTGCCAATTTCAGGGCTTCTACTTTAGAGCCTTTTTTGATACTTCTAGACATAAAACGTGCGGCACGTTCTTGTACACCTATTTGGTCGACTGTTGGGGAGTTGAAAAAATGAACGGTTCTTTTAACTGCCATATATTTAATTTTTTTTACAAATTTACAAAAACAAATTGATATGCTTTTATCAAATATGTACTGTGCTTAGTAACGGTCAAATAATAACTTCCCGATTTGTGGCTGGTATTTTAGAGTTAATATTTCGTCGAAAATACTCGTGATAGCTGGGCTATCACTGCGTTTTTCTCCTTATCTAAACTCAAAAATTCTATAGCCAAAATGCGGAACTTATTTTTTACCCGTTACTTAGACAAATAAAAATTTGCTTTTAGTTAAGCTTTATTGATTGCCAAAATGTTTCCAGCCTTGAGCTTGAAGGTTATGTAGTCTACCGCCTGTACCTTTGGTGTGTATTTTTATACCATCTTTAGCAGGGACAATTTCACCCATGATATAGATGTCTGGGAGGAATTTTATTTTATCAACATCTTTTGGGTTGATGGTAAATAACAGCTCATAATCTTCACCACCACTGAGGGCGCAACTAATCGGATCTAATTTAAAATCTAATGCTTTCATTTCTGCATCAGGGTGAATAGGCACTCCACTCTCTTCGATCAATGCACCAACGCCAGATTCTTTACAGATATGAAAAATCTCGGAAGCAAGTCCATCAGAAATATCAATCATAGCAGAAGGAATAAGATTAACTTTATCAAAAAGTTCGATCATATCTTTTCGAGCTTCAGGTTTGAGTTGTCGACCGATGAGATAGTTTTGACCATCTAGTTCTGGTTTTATACCAGGACTAGATAAGTAAATTTGTTTCTCTCGTTCTAAAATTTGAAGACCTAAGTATGCAGCACCTAAGTCACCAGTTACACAAATTAAATCTCCTACTCTTGCGGTATTTCGATAAGTCAATTTTTCTTCCTCTCCTTGACCAATTGCAGTTACACTTATCAATATGCCTTTGGTAGAAGAAGTTGTATCACCACCAATCAAATCGACGTTGTATTTGTCGCAAGCAGCTCTGATACCTTCATATAATTCTTCGAGTGCTTCTACTGAAAAGCGGTTCGAAAGCGCAAGCGATACCGTTACTTGTTTTGGTATAGCATTCATCGAATAGATGTCTGATAAGTTGACAACTATTGCTTTGTATCCTAAATGCTTTAGTGGGGAATACATCAAATCAAAATGGATGCCTTCAATCAATAAGTCGGTAGAGACAACCGTTTTAAATTTTCCGTTATCAATAACAGCTGCATCATCTCCTACACCTTTGATGGAAGATTTATTTTTAAGGGTAAAGTTTTTGGTCAAGTGTTCGATAAGACCAAATTCACCAAGAGTATTTACGTCTGTTCTTTTTGTCTGCTTCTTTTCTTCCATTAGTTGTATAATAAATTATTTAATTTTTTCTTCAAAACACAAAAGTAAAACAATTTCAGCATTTACTTTTAAGATCAAAAAAATAGTCTAATAATTGTTAAAGTGTGAAAAATTAAAACTTATAATTATATTTACCGTCGTAAACATAATTTCAAAAAACTCAAAAGACTATTTCTATGAGTAAATTCGATGAAGCTTTAGAGACTTATCAAAAGCAAATGACCGAAAAAATCGGCATGAAAAAAGTAGATAAAAAATTACTTCATGCTGTGGCAAAAGGATTAGGTCCATCTATCTATCGTGCAGATGCTTCTAAAGTATCTTGCTCTAACAAGGATGAAATGGATCGAGTTAAGAAAAATTTCTTGATTAAAAAATTAGGGTTGAAAGATACACCAAAACTTGACGAAGCATTAAAAGATGTTTGTAAAGAAATGGGGTCTTCTAATCGCAATAAATATCGAGCAGTGTTTTACTACATGCTAGTTAAGAAATTTAGAAAAACTTCTGTCTATGCTGACAAAATGTAGAGCGTAAAAACTTTATATCTAAAATAGAAGGCTTGATCAACTGATTAAGCCTTTTGTTTTTTCAAAAAATCAAATGCATTCCAAACTACTTCATCTGGTGGTGTTATTATAAGTTCTTCTTGCTCTTTTGTCGTTGGATGTTTAAAGGCCAACTTCCAGGCATGCAAATGAATTGACCGATCTTTATTTCCTCTTTTGAACCCATATTTTACATCGCCCTTTATCGGAGAACCAATAGCTGATAGTTGTGCTCTAATCTGATGATGCCTTCCTGTTTCGATTTCTACTTCAAGTAAATGATAGTTGTCGATACTGTCTATTACTTTATATGTTAGTATAGCTTCTTTAGAGTGAGGTGTTTTTTCTTCGGAGAGATATGAACGATTTGTTTTTTGATTTTTTTTCAAGAAATGAATTAGCTTATCTTCTGATTGTTTTGGCTTATTTTTGACAACAGCTAAATACGTTTTCTTAATAGAGCGGTCTTGAAATTGAGCATTGATAAATGCTAATGCTTTTTTTGTTTTAGCAAATAATACAATACCACTTGCAGGACGATCTATACGATGTATAAGGTATAGACTAGACTTGCAATAAATCTCTGCCAGATTGAGTAAGGACTTATCGTCTGTCTTATCTTCTTGAACGGGTAACGTTGGTGGTTTATTAAAAGCGATTAGCTGCTTGTTTTTATATAAAACTAATTCGCCAATGTTTTCTACTTGCATAGTTTGTTTTGATTAGTAAGTTGAGAATATAAACTACTGTCTCAATTTAAAAAGTTATACCCATTAGTATTCGGTTTCAGATTAGTGTAAGGAACAACCTTACACTTTAGTCAGCACTGAAACGGCAAATGACAGGCTTGAATTTTCATTTTTATTCTAAAATGTTCTTAGTTAATTTCTTCATAATCTGTATCTTCTACAATCGGATCTTCCTGAATTTCTTTTTTCCCTTCTTCCAAACGTTGCTTTATCGTGATGTGATAAAGGATATAAAGAAGTGCAGATATCGTAAAAAGTTTAAATAACATATAAAAGAGGTTTGAAATGAACGCTTGGCTACCTTTGGTGTATAAAGTAAAAAGCAAAATTAAATACTCAACTACAAGTTAGTAGGTATTTGGTTATTTAATCGTTATTCGACAATAGAAATATTGACTTTAAGCCCTGATTTTTGGAAAAAAAGTTAACAAAAATAATTATCAAAACAATAAGTTGGTCTTTTTCGTATAGTAAATACGAATAATTTGTTGATAAGTGCAAAATATAAGGCTTTTAACGCTTAACTCGCCACGAAAACTAAGTAATAATTTATTACTTTTGCAAATTGTATTCAGAACAGGGAGCGTTGAAGTATAAATTCTTTGACAAACATTCCATATAGAATTAAATTTAACTAAATGAATTCTTATAAACAATTAAGAAAAATAGCTGGCTGGTCGGTCTTTGCCATTGCTTTGGTCGTCTTTTACTTTTCTGCTGAACGAGTAGGAAGTTTGTGGGATTGTGGTGAGTTTATCACAGGAGCATTAAAACTTCAAGTTGTTCACCCACCTGGAGCAGCTATCTTTTTATTAATCGGTCGTGTATTTACCTTCTTGGCACAAACCTTTTCAGATAATCCTGAAAATATTTCTTTTGCAGTCAATATGCTGTCGGGAATATGCACTGCATTTACAGCAATGTTTATTTGTTGGGTAACTATTATTTTAGGGCGAATGGCTTTGGTGGGAAGAGATGGTGAACCAGATACTAGCCAATCTATTGCTTTAGCTGGTGCTGGAGTTGTTGCAGGATTGTCCACGGCTTTTTGTACTTCTATTTGGTTTTCGGCAGTAGAGGGAGAAGTATATGCGATGTCTACTTTCTTTACAGCTCTTACACTTTGGGCTGTCATTAAGTGGTATGAATTGCCAGATACTAAAAAGGCAGATCGTTGGTTATTATTTGCGGTATATTCTGCTGGGCTTTCAATAGGTGTTCACTTATTAAGTATTTTGACATTTCCAGCGTTAGCACTTTTATACTATTTCAAAAAGTATAAGGAGCATACCTTGATAGGGATGGGACTAGCAGCAGCGGCAGGTGTTGGTATAATTGTTTTTATTCAAAAAATTGTAATTGTAGGTATTCCAACCTTATGGAGTCAATTAGAATTACTGATGGTGAATAGTTTTGGCTTGCCTTTCCATAGCGGTATTTTTCCATTAGTATTGATTATTGCAGGTATTTTTGCTTTTGGTCTTCGCCTTGCACATACGAGGAACAGTGCCTTAATTCAAAATTTAGTGATTGGAGCTTTTTTGATCGTAATTGGTTTTTCAACGATAGGTGTTGTTGTTATTCGAGCAAATGCTAATACGCCAATTAATATGAACAATCCTAGTGATCCGATGCGTCTGATTCCTTACTTGAATCGTGAACAATACGGAGAGCGTGCCTTAGTAAGAGGACCTTACTATGATGCAAAACCTGTTGACTCTAAAGTAACTAAACGTTACGGTCAAGTAAAGAGAAAATTAGCGAATGGTAAAACGAAAGATGTATATGAAATAGTAGATCATAAGGTTTCGTATGTTTATAACAATAGAGATAAAATGCTCTTCCCGCGATTGGGAGATTACTCGCAAGGGCGACCCGCTTTATACAAACGCTGGATTGATCGTAAATCAGGAAAACCTAGCTTTGGGGATAATATAAGTTTCTTATTTAATTATCAACTGGGCTGGATGTATTGGCGCTACTTTATGTGGAACTTTGCAGGGCGGCAAAATGGTGACCAAGGCTTTTACTCTTGGGATGTATCGAGTGGTCATTGGTTATCAGGCATCGGACCATATGATAGTGCTCGACTGTATAACCAAACCGAAATGCCCGAGTCGATGCTAAAGCATAAGGCTCGAAATAAGTATTATATGCTACCATTCTTATTTGGTTTGCTTGGTTTGTTTTTCCATTTGAAGAGTAGACCTAAAGATTTTATTGGTCTATTGACACTTTTTATAATAACGGGTATTGGTATTATTATATATTCAAACCAACCACCGAATGAACCCCGGGAGCGGGATTACGTACTCGTAGGTTCCTTCTTTACCTATTGTATTTGGATAGGAATGGGGGTATTAGCTTTATTCCAATTATTGCGAGAACGGCTAAATTTTGGAAGTAATATTGCTGCTCCATTGGCATCGGTAGTTGTTTTATCAGCACCACTTATTATGGGCTTTCAAAATTTTGACGACCATAGTCGTATGCACCATACAGGAGCTCGTGACTATGCAAGCAATTTCTTAGAATCTTGCGATCCAAATGCGATTATTTTTACTTATGGAGATAATGATACTTATCCTCTTTGGTATGCTCAAGAAGTAGAAGGTATCCGAACGGATGTGCGGGTAGTTAACTTAAGTCTTATAGCAGTGGATTGGTATATTGATCAACTGCGTAGAAAGGTAAATGATTCTCCTCCGTTGAAAATGACTATTGGTGCTGAAGCTATAAGAGGATTCAAACGAAATCAAATTCCGTTTTATAATCCAGGAGGTAAAGACCCTGGAGAGATAGCCTTGAAAGATGCTCTTCGTTTTATTGGTGAAGATCACCCATTGGCTTATGGAGCTAATCGTAAATTAGAAAGTTATTTGCCATCACAAAATTTATATATTCCTGTAAACAAACAGAAGCTTATTTCTACAGGTGAGATTAGTCCTACTGATTCTTTAGTTGTTGATAAAATGCGATTCAAAATAAAGAATACTCAATTATTGAAAGGAGATGTAGGAGTGCTTGATATCATTGCTTCTAATATTTGGGAGCGACCAATTTATTTTGCAGTTACCTGTCGTCAAGAGTCACTACTTGGTTTAGATGATTATATGCAATTAGAAGGCTTAAGTTTGAAAATTGTACCTTATAAATCAAAAGGAGATCCGCAATATGGTATGATGGGAAATGGTAGAGTAAACACAGACAAGGTGTACAAAAATATCATGGAGAAGTACCGTTGGGGGAATTTTGACAAACATGAATTGTACGTTGATCGAAGTTATGGTCCTAGTGTACAGAGTCATCGTGTAGCGATTATGCGGACGACTTTAGAAATGGTAAAAAAAGGAGACAACCAAAAAGCAATAGACCTTGTAGAGAAATATTTCGAAGGCTTCCCTCATATGAATTTTCCGTATGATTATAATGCGTATTACATGATTCGTATTTTAATTCAAGCTGGAGCTTACGAAAAAGCTAAGAAGCATATGAAAATTTTAGCTGATGAAACAGCAGACCATCTCAACTTCTATTATTCACTTGACCCTGATGATTTGGAGTCTGGATTCCAACAAGATTTTGCGCTAGCGATGCGAACGCAACAAGATTTAATATCAGCAGCTAAGCAAGCGAAAGATACAGCGTTTGAGAAAGAACTGACAGAATTGTTTAAGCCATATGCACTCAAAAATTAAAGAGAGACACGATGAATAAAACAATTGCTATAGGAGCAGATCACGCAGGTTTCCCATATAAAGATACCATTATTACTTTTCTGAAATCAGAAGGCTTTGATGTATTAGATATGGGAACAAACTCTGATGCATCCGTTGATTATCCTGACTTTATTCATCCTGTAGCAGAATGTATTGAGTGTGGAGATGCAGAGACGGGTATCATTATGTGTGGTAGCGGAAACGGGGTAGCTATGACGGCTAATAAACATCAAAAAATCCGAGCAGCCATTTCTTGGAATGAGGAGTTAGCGACACTGGCGAGGCAACATAATAATGCTAATGTATTGGCGATTCCTGTACGGTTTGTGAGCGAAGAAATGGCTCTGAAAATGGTTGAACAGTTTATTAAAACAGAATTTGAAGGCGGTCGTCATGAGCGTCGAGTTAATAAAATAAGGATAAGCGGTAAATAAATTTCGCTTAGTTTTTAGCCCTAATGATTAGAATGAATCTTTATGTAAATAAACATAAAGATTCATTTCTGATTTATGTTTAATATTGAAACGATCAGACGTTTCTCAAACTATGAATGATGAAAAAGGTTTTACTATTCTTTGCATTTCTAATGACAGCTCAGGTTGCTTATCTCCAATCGGTACCTTCTCGACCAACTAATATTGTTGATGAAATAGATGAAGTTGCTTTAATTGCTGACCCTATCGAATCTATAGCTGCTACTATCACTAGTGCTGACTTAAAAAAACACTTAACGATACTTGCCTCGGATGAATTCGAAGGGCGCGAGACGGGAACAGAAGGAAATAAAAAGGCGGCACGCTATATTGCTAATCAATTTGAGCAATTTGGTTTACCAAAAATAGGTGAAGAAGATACCTATTTTCAAAATGTTATTTTCTTGACAGAACGTTGGGATGAAGTAGGAATGAATATTAATGATCAGGATTATAAACACCTTTGGACATACTATACGTTTCCGAATTATAACAGTCACCAACCTTCAATTACAGCAGATGAAGTTATATTCTTAGGTTATGGAATAGATGACGAAAAATATAGCGATTATAAAGGCGTAAATGTAAAAGATAAAGTACTATTGGTTTATCCAGGTGAGCCTGTTAATAAAGACAGTATTTCGTGGGTGACGAAAAGCAAAAAACAATCAGAATGGTCTTATGACTTTATGAAAAAATTTAAAGCTGCAAAGAAACATGGTGCTAAAGCAATTTTGATTATTGATCATAATTTACAGAAAAACCTTAACCAATTCAGAAGCTACTTATTAAGCCCACAATTGACGCTTGGAAAAGGAGAAGAACCTGAATTGAACTTTGCAAATAATGTTTTCATTTCTTCAGATATTGCAAAAACGATTATCGGAGACCAGTTTAAAAAAATAGTAAAAGCTCGAAAGTGCATTCAGAAAAAAGGACGTTCTAAAAGTGTAAAACTTCCGTGTAAATTTTCACTTGTACAAAAGAAAAATACGAGCAAGCTTGTTGGCGAAAATGTACTTGGTTATATCGAAGGTTCTGATCCTCAAATGAAAGATGAAGTGGTTATCGTTACTGCTCATTATGACCACTTAGGTAAGCGAGGTTCTGGAATTTATAACGGTGCCGATGATAATGGCTCAGGTACATCAACTGTACTGGAAGTGGCTCAAGCGTTAGCCGAAGCAAAAAAACAAGGTTTAGGTCCACGTCGTAGTGTTTTGGTAATGCCTGTAACTGGAGAAGAAAAAGGACTTTTAGGTTCACAGTTTTATACAGAAAAACCAGTATTCCCTATCGCTAATACTGTCGCTAATATTAATGTCGATATGGTCGGGCGTGTAGATGAAAAATATAAGGATAATCCGAACTATATCTATGTAATCGGTTCCAATCGTTTAAGTACAGAACTACATGAAATAAATGAAACAGCTAATAAAGAATATACTAATTTGGTATTAGATTATACTTACAATGCGGAAGATGATCCTAACCGATATTATTATCGTTCGGATCATTATAACTTTGCTTCAAAAGGAATACCTGCTATATTTTATTTCAACGGAACTCACAAAGATTATCACCGTACTTCTGATACAGTCGAAAAGATTAATTTTGAAAAAATGGAGATTATCGCCAAACTTGTTTTTCATACAACTTGGGAACTAGCCAATAGAGATAAACGAATAGAAGTAGATGTGAAACAGTAAAGTAGTGGTATCGCTTAAAACAAAAAATGGTCAATCGAAATATATTCGATTGACCATTTTTTGTTCCTTCAAAAAGAAGAAAAAAAAGGTGAGATAAGGACCAGTTTTACCCCCCAATAAACTGGTCTTACTCACCACTTAAGGCCACTTCTGACCTAAAGATTTTTGCATATTTATCCCTTCACGATACTGATTCACACAGTGGGGGGAATCATACGGGGGGTAGCAAAAATCATTTTTTAAAGTTCTTTAGTTAAGAGAGTATAAGACCAGTTTTACCCCCCAATAAACTGGTCTCACTCTCTTTATAAGACCTTTCGGTCTTATTATCTTCAGCCTCCTAAAAGGCATTGCTTCAATTTAATATCGGGGGGATATTCTTTATGAAAAGAGAATAAATAAGTATTCTTTTATAGCTTATAATTGTTTTCTCATTTCTATTTAAGTATATCCAAGAACTATGCCATTAAGAAAAAACAACATCTGTTGAAACTGCTTCTTTTGTACTTGCTATAGTTACGTCAGATCCCGATGCTTTAGCAATAGAAAGTTGCTTAAGCATGTTCTTATATTCATTATAATCAGTAAAATTTCCACAAGAAATGATCTCCTTATTAACATCTTCTACAAAGACCTGAAAGCACAAGTGATCTCCTTTATAGAAGAACTTGTAAAAGCACTTTTTGATCATTGATCCGTTTATAATAGTATCATTCATTATAGTAGTATTTAAGAACAAATACTATTAAGCAAGAATGAAGCCATTCTATTTGTAAAATAAATATTATTTAAAATAAAATATGTTTTAGTAATTTTTGACAGTATAAATAGCCTTCGAAAATGGTTTATTCCGTCATTTTGGCAGAAAAAAGGCAATGGCATAGCATTTGAAAAATGAATAAATACAAACGTTTGAGCTTTAGGTTAGTTATAAACTGCCAAATTGCCAATAGTTGAAAAAATATTTTTAAATAATTATTAAAACAAAAAATAGGAACATGCAAAAAGGTAATATTTCTGTACAAACGGAGAATATTTTCCCGATTATCAAAAAATTTCTTTATTCAGATCAAGAAATCTTTTTACGTGAGTTAATTTCTAATGCAGTAGATGCTACCTCAAAACTCAAAACGTTATCTTCTAGAGGCGATTATAAGGGCGAACTAGGTGATACGAAAATTGAAGTAATTCTAGATAAAGAGCAAAAGACACTGACGATAAAGGATAAAGGGATCGGAATGACGGAGAGCGAAGTAGAAAAATACTTAAACCAAGTGGCTTTCTCTAGTGCTGAAGATTTTATTAAGAAATACAAAGACGAAGCTAGTATCATTGGGCACTTTGGTCTAGGATTTTATTCTGCCTTTATGGTAGCTGAAAAAGTAGAAGTTAGAACGAAGTCGTATAAAAAAAGCGCTGGAGTAACGTGGATATGTAGTGGAGATCCTGAGTATACGATCGAAAAGAATGATAAAAAAGATCGTGGTACTGAGATTATACTTCATGTATCTGACGATGCTGTAGAGTATTTAGAGCAAGGAAGAATCAATGAGTTGCTGACTAAATATTGTAAGTTTTTACCTGTAGAAATAAAGTTTGGTACGAAGACAGAAACTGTCTACGAAGGAGAAGGAGATGATAAAGAAGCAAAAGAGCATGAGATTGATAACATTATCAATAATACAATGCCTGCTTGGAAGAAGTCTCCACGTAGTCTAAAGGATGATGATTATAAAGCATTTTACAATGAGCTTTATCCGTTTAGTCAACCACCATTATTTTGGATACACCTTAATATAGACTTTCCATTTAATCTAACAGGGATTTTATACTTTCCAAAATTGAACAATAGTGTTGAGGTTCAAAAAAATAAAATCCAGTTATATAGCAATCAAGTATTTGTAACGGATGATGTGAAAGCAATTGTTCCTGAATTTTTAACCTTATTGCATGGTGTTATTGATTCTCCAGATATTCCGTTGAATGTTTCTAGAAGTTACTTACAAAGTGACCAAAATGTTAAGAAGATTTCTAGCTATATCACTAAGAAGGTAGCCGAAAAGCTAAATAATTTATTTAAGAAGAAGCGTGATGAATTTGAAGAGAAATGGCAAGACTTAAGTGTATTTGTGAAGTATGGAATGCTTTCGGAAGAAAAATTCCATGATAAGGCTGTAAAGTTTGCGATGCTTAAAAACGTTGAAGGAAAATTAGCTACTATTGAGGAATACAAAGAGAAAATAAAAGCAACTCAAACCGACAAACATGGCAAGATTGTCATGTTGTATACAAATAATGTAAACGAGCACTATAGCTTTATCGAATCGGCTAAAAATAAAGGATACGATGTTTTAGAAATGGATACAGTAATAGATAATCACTTCGTTCAACATCTAGAACACAAATTGGGCGATGTTACTTTTGTACGTGTCGATTCGGATACTCCTGATAATTTGGTGCAGAAAGATGAAGTAGTGGAGTCGGTACTGAATGAAAAAGAAGAAACAAAAGTGAAGGAAATTTTTGAGGCTCAAATGCCTGCAGCAGGAGCTTCAATTATGTTGAAGCCACTATCGCCTGATGATCAACCAGTAATTATTACTCGTCCAGAGTTTATGCGTCGAATGAAAGAAATGCAAGCCCTTCAGGGAATGTCATTTGGTGATATGCCAGATTCGTACAATGTAGTTATTAATACAAACCATGAATTAGTAGCGAATAAATTACTGAAAATGAAGAGTAAAGAAAAGAAAGATGACTTCGCGAAGTATCTATATGAGTTAGCGATGCTAAACCAAGGTATGCTAAAAGGAGCTGACTTAACAGCCTTTATCAATCGAAGTATAAACTTTTTAAAATAAACGCATAGTTTCTATTACAAAAGCGGTCGTTCTGATTGAAGTTGTTTAAGAATGTGTTCTGTTTTTAGTTGTAAGTGCTTGATTTTTAAGACAAAGCTCCTTTTCTTTTGTGTAGCCTTAGCTACAGAAATTAAAATAGCTGAAGTGAATGAGCGTTCCTATTAGGTCGAGTACGATAGTACTCGAAGCGAATGAACCGCAAAAGCGGTTGGGATTGCCCTAAATCAATGACTTGCAAATAAACCATCAATTCATTTTTAAACAACTTCATTATTAGGATGACCGCTTTTTTATAAACGTATTTTATTCCTTTGGCGAACTATGGTAAATAGCAATAAAGAGAAAAGCCATTTTCATTGGCAAGGTAATATCTTCATCTAGTTCATCTATAATCACCCATTCGCGTGGGTCATTTTCCCATTCGGTATAAATTTCGAAGTAACCATATTTATCTTCTTTAAGTAGCCACTCGTTTAGGTTATTTCCCCACTTACTTTTTAGTGTAACAGATTTGGTATTGTTGGTGATGCGCCATTCTCGGACATCATTTTTCCAAAGCATACGAGCCGTAATGATTTCTCCATTGCCACGTATTTCCCATTGGCTAGGATCATCTTTCCACTTCATACGAATACTTCCGATTTCTTCATCTATTCGATAATCCCATTCTGTCCAATCGTTTTTCATTTGCCAACGCATGATTAGGTCGCCTTCGATCTCTTCATCGTCTGTATAGATTGTCCATTCTCTAAATTCATCACTCCATTTGGTACCAACCCCAGTTAGCACTTCTTGAGCATTCAGTTGGAGACAAAGGAAGGAAAGTAGTAAAAGGTTTAATAAGTTTTTCATTAGAAATAAATCTGTTACTAGAATAATGTTTAAAATAAGAAAAATATTGCTTAAGTTATGTTATGGAGGCGTTAAGTCGTTTTATGTTCTATACAAGATACGAAAAAAAAGCGCCCCTATCCAGTATATGAATAAGAGCGCTATTTGGGGGTCTGAAAATTCTTCTAGTTTGCTACTTAGAACGGTAAATCATCGTCTATGCTATTATCTGCTGCAGGTTCGTCACCAGCAGTAGGGAATGAGCTAGTAGCAGGAGCAGCAGCCGTTTGGGCATTTGCGCCTCCGACAGTTTCTAAACGCCAAGCATCTAGATTAGTGAAATAGCTGACATTTCCATCTTTTTTGTATTCTCTACCTTTTAGAGAGAAGGTTACTTTTACTTGGTCTCCTTCATTAAATGGTTCTAATTTTTCACAATTGCCTTGTACCAGTTGGAATTTAATTAACTGAGTATATGCGCCGTCTTCAGCTTCAAGAACAAATTCACGTTTTTTAAAGGTATCTGTTACTTGAGCAACGTCGAATTTTTTGTATAATTTACCTTCTATTTCGAATGCCATATTTTGTAAACTTTAAATTTTTTAATAATAAATAAGCTTGTCTACCTATTTAAAAACACCTTCAAAGATACAAAAAAGCTTGTGGTACAATCGGTTATTTACTCTTTTTTATTGATGGGAAAGGCAATTTATTTTGGAGTTGTTAAGCAGTCAATAAGTGTCTTTAAGGCAATAAATAGCAATTCTTTACCTTCTCGAGTAACTATACCCTCTTCGTCATCGCCTAATGCATCTTCCACAAAGGCTAATAAATCTTCTTGATCATAGTCTTCAAAAAAAGGATCGATTCGTTTATGAAAGCGACGCTCTGTAGAAGCATTTAAAATACTCCAATTTTCTTCTTCTGTATCGCCTAATTGTTTTTCGCTTACAACAGCTACATCAGGATTGGCAACCATAACAGATTTATAAATGATGAGTGCCAGAAATGCTAGATAATCTTGTTCTGCTTTTGTGAGCAAACTAAAACCATTAGAAATGAGATAGGCAGCTATAGCTGGTTGGTGCTCTAAAAAAACTTTTTCTTCTTCTGGATTATATTGGTTGATATCCAAATCGCTAGCGACGGTGTCAATTATATTTTCATCAACAAATTTCATATACATTATTAATCTAGTAATTCTATAATTTTTAGTTCTACTCGTTGGTTTTTCTTTCTGCCTTCGAGTGTCTCATTCGAAGCTATAGGCTTCGTTTTTCCATAACCATGGTATTGAATACGTTTATTAGGAATACCCTTTTGAATAAAATAGTTAGCCACCTCTTTTGCTCGATCGTGCGAGAGTTGGTTAGCAAAGTCGTGACTACACCATCCATTACTATGACCACCAACTTCAATCACTAAGTTCGTATTTTTTTTCAAAAAATCAACTACTCTATTCAATTCAGTATTTGATAAGTTTTTAAGTGAAGCTTTATTGGCATCAAAGAAAACATTGTTCATAGGTATTACTTGACCCACTTTTATAGGAAGCAATAAAATGTCCATCTCGAGTTCCTGATATTTCAGATTTTCCGTCAAAAGAGGTTTAGGTTTTACCGTCTGTATTGGGGTAGTGGTATTTGTTTTTTTCTTTTCTTCCTGAATTTGGGTTTCGATTTTTTCTTCCAATGTTTTTCGTAGTTGTTTCTCTTTATCTTTTTTAAGGAGGTAATCAAACTCTCTGTTTATTTCTTTTTCGAGCGGTTCTCTAAGTTCAGAACGTAAGTCTTCTTGTACTTCTTCTTTTATTGTCTTTCTGATATCTTGTTTTATTTTAGAAACAATTTCATCTTCTTCATTTGTAGAAATAACTTTTTTAATATCTTTTCTTATCTGTTGGGTTATATCTTCTTCAAAGTTTTTTCTTACGTCTTCTTTTATCGTATTCCTAAAACGCTTTTTTGTATGGTTATCTAGAGCTTGTTCCTGTTCTTTAGCAAGGTCATCGAAGAGCGCCTTAAAAAGCTCTAGTTTTATTTGATTCGAAAATTCTTTTTCTAGATCGTCTTGTACTTCTTGTTTGTATTGTTCAAATGCTTCATCAGTAAGATCTTGTTCATTGTTTGGACTAGTTGCCGAAGAAGGATTGGTGATAGACGAATCTGTTTTTGGAGGTGTTTCGGTCGTTTCCTTCTTTTTGAATTTTTCGAAACGCTTTTTCATATCAGAAAGCTCTTGATCTTCTGTAGGGTCTTCAGGATTCATTACCGAAGACGGAGCATTATTATTAGGCGTATGGTGTTTTTTAAATTTCTTTTTCATAGCATCAAGTTCAACATCACTATTACTTGTAGAACTATTAGTGACACTCGTTTCGTCTTTCTCCTCCTTTTCCTCTTTAAGAATTTTGATATACTGCTTTTTTAAAGCATTCAACTCAGGATCAGATCGGTGTAGTTTCCTATTTGGAGGATTACTCGATTGTAAGTCAGACGTTTTATTCCGTTTTTTTTCGATTGTACCAATTTCTTTGTTTAGTTTGTTCAGGCTAAGTTGTAGTTTTTCTATTTCAGGATCAGTTGTTTTTTTTGATGAATTAGACTGAAAGGAAGCAGGATCGCCATCAGAATCAAGCACTTCTAGTTCAAGACCAGAAAGTTCCATATTTTCACTTACGGAAAAATATCCATCGACTTCAGCATACATGCCTATATCTTCACCAAAGGGCAAAATAAGTTGATATTCGCCATCCTCTTTTGCATTCAAACTACGGTTATCATTTTCATTGTCTAGTTGTTGATATTTTAGTTTAGCAGAAATAGGTTGCTGCGTCTCAGCATCAATAATACGACCAGTGATTAGAGTGACAGGTTCAGGTTGTATCTCTTTGGGTAAACGAATACGGTATAAGTCTGACATTCCTTGAGTGTTGTCAGAAGCGAAGTAAGCGTATTCGCCAGATGCTGGAATGGTATAGTTATAGTCATTATGCTTTGTATTGATATTAGGGCCAAGATTTTGTGGTTTTGTCCAGTTGGTCCAAGTGTCATCTTTTCTCCTACTCATAAACATATCATAACCACCATAGCCAGGGTGTCCGTTGCTAGAGAAGTAAATTGTTTTTCCATCGGCAGCCAAAAAAACACTATTTTCAGAAGCGACACTATTAATAGTTGACCCCATATTTTTGGGTTCGCTCCATTCTTCATTGCTACCTTTAAAAGAAACATAAAGATCTCTTTCTCCAAAACCTTCCTTTCGTTCGACAGACATTAAAATAATATTACCATCAATGTTGACATGGTAATTAACAAATTTATTGTCATTATAATGATTTTTGATTTTTAGTGTTTTAGGACGTGTCCAAACTCTACCTTTTTTGTAGGAAACCGAAATGCCATCCTTCGCATTACTTCGATAGTCATTAGCAAGGTATAAGATATCTCCAGCGGGATTCATGGAGACAACAAAGTTGTGGTCTTTGTCGTTGAGAGGAGGACCAATATTAACAGCTCTACTCCACGAAAAATCAGGCTCTCGAAAAGCTACCCAGATGTCATCGTGATTTTCTTCACCAATATTTTGTGGGTGGTATTTTCTAGCAAAATACAATGTTTGACCATCAGGCGAAATAATTGGTAAACGTTCAGGAACGGTAGAGTTGACCTGGACGGATAGACGTTCTGCTTTTTCTACATCCGATTCATATTCTAGTACATCAATTTCTTTAGCCTTAATGGGGACACTACTAGAAGAAATAGCAATAGCATCTATTTGGTTGCTGCCTTCTATTGCTTTTGTATTCAGCTCAAGTTTCAGTTCTTTTACCTTATAACCTGTTCGATCAAAAGTATGTCGAAACAATTGTTTTTGACCTGCGAATTTGGGATTCTTATTTTCGTAAATTTTATATTTTTTTCCATTAGTATCAAATAAATAAATCCGAGCAATAGCTCCAGCATTGAGACTTTCAGCTACGGCTACTTGTTGGATACTCATAGCTTGCTTAAACTCTACTCGTATAAACTCACCAGTATTGGACGCTTCTTTTTTTGGTACCCAAGCCATTTGGGTAAGCCTAGTATTGAAGATAGCATTCGGTACACCAAGCACTTGATTGGCAGAGTAATCTTTGTCACCAAATTGACTAGAAAAAGCGACAACTTTTGAAGCCCATTGTGTTGTTTGAGCAATGCTAGTAGATGCACTATATAAAAGTGCTATTAAAATGAATAAACGGTTCATATGTAAACTCTCTTTACAAGGTGTAGTAGGTTTTTTAAGAGTAAGACATTATTCTTTGGATGATACGAAGTTTTTAATTCATATTGGCCAATAGATGAAGCAATGCTTCTCTCTTTCTATTGGATACTTCAATTGTCAAGCCATCTGTTGTTTCAATTAAACCTTGTTTGCCTTTTATAAATTTTCGGACATACTTCAGGTTAATCAAATGTGATTTGTGTGCTCTAAAAAAGTTTTTGTCCCGCAAAATATCTTCGTAATGTTTTAATGTTTTAGTGATTAAAACAGATGTTCCATTTAGTAGGTGTACGGTTGTATAATTATCCTGTGCTTCGCACCGAACAATATCATCAAAGTTTACAAAAATAAAACCATTAGTGGTGTTAAGTGCTATTTTGTTAATTTGCCTTGATGATAAGGCAATTTTTAATAATGCTAAACGTTTGGCACGACTTGGTTTGCCTTGAATATTGTACACTTTTTCAACAGCACTAATTAGGGCATCAATATCAATCGGTTTTAAGAGATAATCTATAGCCGAAAATTTGAAAGCAGGAAGTGCATACTGATCATAGGCTGTTGTAAAAATTACCTCAAACGGTATATCGTCATCATAATATTCAAGTAAGGAAAAACCACTCTCAATTGGCATTTGGATATCTAGAAATAAGATGTCAGGCGTTTTTTCTTTTAATAACTCTAAAGCTTCTTGTACTGATTGTGCCATGCCAATGATTTCGACGGAATCACAATATTCTTCACATAAAGCTTTTAGCATTCTCCTACTTTTGGCTTCATCGTCAACAATGATCGCTTTCATCATTTATTGTTTGAGTATAATAAAAATGCTAAGATACGGCTTTTAGTAGAAAAGGCTTAAAAAAGAAAGGGCTTAACTGCTTTTGCGATAGTTAAGCCCCCGTTGATCCTCTGGGGTTAAGAGAATGTGTGTATGTTTTCTTATAGTAGGGTAATGAAAGCCGTTTTAGATTTCATAGCTTTATATTAGATGTGTAGGTTGCTTTCATTGCTGGTGTAAAATTAAACTTTCTGAAATCAAAAATCCTCGAAAAAATTCGCTAATTCTGGGAATAATACATTTTTTTTTCCCATATATAGGGAAAAACGCCCTTATTTTTGACTATTTTTCCGATTTTTGAGAAAAAATGCCATGATGAAAAAGAAAACTAAATCACTTCAGTATTTACTTTTCAAGCAAATTAAGCGAAAAAGTAGTGATCCAAAAGAGTGTGCTAACGAAATAGCTAGCCTTCTCGGATTAGCTACAAGTAGTGTTTATCGCCGAATAAATTGTGAATCGAACATCAATATGGATGAATTGATGAAACTTGTAAAATACTATAATATCTCTCTTGATAATTTATTATTTACGAATACTTCTAATGTTTCTTTTGATTTTGAGGCATTAGAAAGACCTATTCAGTCTATTGATGGTTTTATACAAAACATAGAAGATGATTTATTATTTATGCGACAACATAAAGATATGAAGATTAGTTATGCGAGTAAGGACATTCCAATATTTCATTTTTTTAACTTTAAAGAACTTACTCTATTTAAGTTTTTTATTTGGGGTCGAACTATTTGGGAATTACCTGACTTACAAGATAAAAAATTTAGCCTCAAAAAATTTAGTGTAGGAAAAAAAGTGTTGAACCGTACACGTTCAATTTTGGAACTCTACAATAAAATAGAAGGTACAGAAATATGGTCAACGAGTATACTAGACAATACCTTGAGTCAAATAAATTATTATGTTTACAGTGAGTTATTTGAAAAACCTGAAGAAGCTTTACTTCTTTGTAAACAGCTAAGAACCTTGTTGGACCATTTATACGAAATCGCCCGTTTGGGGAAAAAGTTTTCGTATGGAGTTGAACCTGAAGAAAAAGGAACATTTTCATTATATCAGAACGAACTCACATTGATCAATAATACTATTCTAGCTGAGAGCAGTAGATTTAACGCGGTTTATCTAACCGTAGATACTCCTAATTTTATGAAGAGTGATGATGATAAATTATGTAATTATAAGAAGGAATGGTTTGAGAAAATAAAACGCCGTTCACAATTAATATCTGTAGAAGCAGAAAGAAGTAGAGTGCGCTTTTTTAATCAACTAAATAAACGCTTGAATATTGCAGAAGCGAATATTAGAAGTACAATTTGAGGGAAGAACTACAAAAGAAATCCCGAACCTTCTAATCGAAAATTCGGGATAACGTATGTTTTATAGGATATACCTACTGGTATTTAGTTTAAGGATCATCATCGGTAGCTATCTTTTGATTCTCATTAGCTTTAATCGTTTGACAATCCGAAAACCCACTTTGGTGTCAGTATAGTTTGTTACACCTTTGACGTAAGATTAGGTGCAGCAGCTAAAGTTTCATCATTTGCTTTATCAGCATACTTTTCGAAGTTCTTGTTGAAAGCAACAGCAAGAGAATGAGCTTTTGCATCATAAGCAGCTTTATCAGCCCAAGTACCTTTAGGACTTAGTACGTTGTCTGGCACATTAGGACAAGAGCCAGGCATCATAAGACCAAATACATTATGCTTGATATATTCTACATTGTCTAACTGCCCATTAAGAGCAGCAGTGATCATTGCTCTAGTATATTTTAATGACATTCTGTTACCAACACCATAAGCACCTCCAGTCCAGCCAGTATTAACTAACCAAACATTTACATTATGTGCTTGCATTTTCTTCCCTAACATCTCTGCATATTGTGTAGGATGTAGTGGTAAAAACGGTGCACCAAAACAAGCAGAGAATGTTGTTTGTGGTTCAACGACTCCTTCTTCTGTACCTGCTACTTTGGCAGTATAACCAGAGATAAAATGATACATGGCTTGACCAGGAGTCAATTTAGAAATAGGAGGTAATACACCAAAAGCATCACAAGTCAAAAAGAAAATATTTCTTGGATGTCCACCTTTAGATACAGGAAGTGCATTTTCGATGTGATATATAGGATAAGAAACTCTTGTATTTTGAGTGATTTCTGATTTAGAAAAGTCAGGTGTTCGAGTTCCTTCTTCAAAACCAATATTTTCTAAGATTGCTCCATGTTTGATAGCAGCATAAATTTCTGGTTCTTTTTCAGGCGTAAGATCAATTGTTTTTGCATAACAACCGCCTTCAAAGTTGAAAACGCCTGTATCTGACCAACCATGTTCGTCATCACCAATCAACCCACGATTTGGGTCAGCAGAAAGTGTTGTTTTACCTGTTCCAGATAAACCAAAAAATACAGCAGTATCACCATCTTCGCCAACGTTGGCAGAGCAGTGCATAGAAAGTACGTCTCTATTTTTAGGCAATACATAATTGAGTACAGAGAAGATTCCTTTTTTGATTTCGCCAGTATAGCCAGTTCCACCAATTATAATTTGCTTTTTCGTGAAATTAATTATTGCAAAATTATGCTGACGTGTACCATCTACACTTGCATTAGCCATAAAGCCAGGAGCGCAGAGGATGACCCATTCAGGAGAGAAGTTAAGTACTTCTTCTTTAGTAGGGCGCAAAAACATATTATTAGCAAACTGATTACTCCAAGGATATTCAGATACCAAACGAATATTAAGTCGATAATTATTATCAGCACAAGCATAAGAGTCTCTTACGAATACTTCTTTGCCATCAAAGTACTTGATAATTTTGTTGTAAAGTCCATCAAATTTACCTGCATCAAAAGGCATATTGATGTCGCCCCAATCTACAGAGGTAGCAGTAATGTCATCTTTTACGATAAAGCGATCCTTAGGTGAACGTCCAGTAAATTCTCCAGTATTGATGCAAACTGCACCACTACTTGTAATAATTCCTTGTCCTCTTTTAACGGTTTCTTCTACTAATACTTCTGGTGGTAAATTCCAATGTGCAGTGACATTTGAAATGCCTAATTCTGTTAAACTAGCATTAGGATTTTTTAGTCCTGTCTCTTTCATGTTGCATTCTAGTTGAAAAACCAAAATTGCTGATTATGTTTAAAGAGGTCCGCATAATCAGCAACTAGGGCTTAGGTTTTAAAAATGATTTTCTTGTTCGTTAAAGACACATAATGCCTTAGTATATTCTAAATTAGATTTGTTCTTATTTTAATCGAGGTTATTAAAAAACAGAAACGAAGTAGCTGTTTTAAATGAGATCATCCTAAATAAATCTTTATTATTTTACAATGAACTCTGTATTTATGACATTTTTATGGTCAGTGATTGTGTGTGTTTTTATAAGTTTATTACTTGAAACTTAATGAAGGATATACTTCAGACAAGAAAGAATCCTCTAACACACTTTAATTGAGACGTTAAAGTTACGGAAGTTGAGACAATTTTTTTTAAATATAATGTTTTTGTAAATGTAAAAACTTAAAGTAACAAACTACATAAAGGACAAATATAAAATATTAATCCTTTATAATCAGTTATTTAGAAGCTTTTTAAGTAATTATGTGTTTTTTGATATTAGAGAAAAAAAAATTTAAAATTCTCCACGAAGAGCGAAGATAAAGTTCCGTCCTGGGGCACTAATACCAGAGGCAAAGGGGCGGTAATGTAAATCCATAATATTTTCTATGTCGAAATTGATGCTCATTCGTTTAGCAAATTGATAGGAAGCATATAAGTTAAATGTTTGCCAAGCAAGACTACCAACTCCTTCTATTGCATGTTCTTCATTATCAGCATCATTAAGGGCATAATCTTCCCAAGCTTTTTTGCCATTAAATCGAACGATTCCCTCAATTCTTAATTTATTTTTATTGTAAGCTAGCTTGAATTGCCCATATACTGGAGGTATATGCGAAAGCGGTTTTTCGGTATCATCTACAAGTATTGATCGACCTCTGGTATAATTTATACTAGACTTTATTTGCCAAACGGAATTGATATTGTAAAGGAAATTTCCTGAAAGACCAAAAACTTTTCCATTAAGTGCATTTACATTTTGCTGGACTCTATGTGGTTCTCCTTCGACTACAAGTAGGGTGTCGCCGTTAGTCAAAGAACCGATTTGTCTTACAATAGCATCTTTGAGATAAGTATAAAATCCAGTGGCACTGATTTTTACAGATCTACCTTCACTATGACCAGAGGAATTGATCTTTGCCCCAAACTCTTTCGCAATGGTTAATTCTCCATTTGTTGCATGTTCGGGCTGTAGGTCTTTATTTGGAGCAGTTACAAAATAGTTTTTAGCTCTAATTTTTGAAAAGTCATCAATATTAGGAGAGCGAAAAGCTGTAGAAACTAACATCCTGACTTGAAGTCTATTTTTAGGGTTCCAAGTCAATCCAGTACCCCAAGTTATAGCTGTATTGTTGGTAGAAATACCTGGATCAATATAAGAATCAGGCCAAGTAATAACTGGGTCATCTGCTTCAAATTGAGACAATAAATTGACATTCGAAAATCGAAGACCTGCATTAAAATTTAATGTAGAATTACTATTTTTTCCACGATAATAAACGTATCCAGCATAAGTAGACATTGTACTTCCTCCACTTGGATAACGACTTACTTCATCGTTGATTATTTTTTCATTCTTAATATTGATCCGTCCTGCTTTTGAATATACTAGATTATAGTTGCCTTCTAAACCATAAGATAAGTTATGCCGTTCAGCGTCATCAAAAGCTTTTTTGAAATCAGCTGTGAGACTGGCTACATGAACATCAACTTTACTGAAGCTTCTATATAGTTTTGCGACCTTTCGTTGAAGCCTATCCTCATCTATGCGTTGGTATGCAGCAATGAAGGTAGCTTTATCATAAATGGCAGTAGGTTTTAAACTCTTAATTTTTAAGGATGTTAAAAGCCTTTTTTGAGGGCCATAATTCCATTCTGCCCATTTGAGTTTAGCAGCATTTTCTAAGGTATCTACCAATATATCATAGCGAGGTACATTGGTAGAGGTAGAATATTGTGTATTAAAAACAAAGCTCAGGTGATCTTTAGGTTGAAATTTAATTTTCTGCATTAGATCGAACTGACTATAAGCTGTACCCACTTGTATATTAGGGTCTGAATTTTCTAAAGTAACATCTTCGCCATCTATACGCTGTACATAGTACCTTCTTTTTCCAAAATCTGGATATTCTTCTGGTCTGTTGTCACCAGCTCTTAAGTCTCCGTAATTTGAGTAGGTTGCACTAGATATAGATCCCCATTTCTTGGTGCCATAATCCACATCAACATGTAGCGATTTTTCCATATTAGCACTCGAAAAGCGCGTATATGCATTCGTTAATAGATTATAATTATCGCTACTTATATTGGCATCTCCAAACAATAATTTTGGTTCTCTTGATCGGAAATGAACTACTCCTCCTAGTGCGTCACTACCATAGACTAATGAACCTGGACCATAAATAACTTCAACTTGTTCCAGCATAGCATTATCAACAGTAATAGCATTTTGCAAATGTCCGTTTCTATAGATTGCATTATTCATTCGTACACCATCCAAAACTAATAATACTCGATTGGCTTCAAAACCTCTAATGACAGGACTACCACCACCCATTTGTGATTTTTGGATATAAACTCCTCCATCGTTATTGATAGCATCAACAGCTGTTTGCCCATTAAGAAAAGCTATTTCTTCTTTTCCTATTTTTTGTACAACGTAAGGTATTTCAGAAATGGGGTCGTCTGGTCGACCAATAACAACAATACTGTCTAAAAGTACATTATCTACGTACATTTTTACCTTGGCGCCTAACTTCCGAATTTGGTAGAAAGGTAACTTTAAGTCACGATAACCTAGATATGAAAAGTTGATTTCATCACGATAGGCTAAGTCCGAAAGAACACAGGTTCCATCAAAATCGGAAGTTGCCGTAAATGAATAATCATCGGTATAAATAGTAACTCCTATAATAGGTTCACCTGTATCACCATCGACAATAGTTATAGTCATATCTGTTTGTGAAAATAAGCTAGTGGGATTGATAGACAGCGCTATAGTTATTATCAAGGATAATAGAAGAGAAGTATAGTTGAAGCTATTTTTTAGTAAAAATTTTAGTCTAATATATATCACATTTAACCCTTGGGGAGTTTTATTGTAAATGTAGTTCCCTCGTTAACTATAGATTCTTTTACAAAAATCTTGCCAGAATGGTAGGATTCTATAATGCGTTTGGCTAGTGATAAGCCGAGTCCCCAACCTCGTTTTTTGGTTGTAAATCCTGGTTGAAAGACCGTTTTATGTTTTGATGATGGAATTCCTTTTCCTGTATCCATTATATCCATTACTACAAAATCTTTTTCCTCATATACGATAGCACTTATTTCTCCAGTGCCATCCATAGCGTCTAAGGCGTTTCTGAGGAGGTTTTCGATGACCCAGTCAAATAAAGGAGGATTGATGTTAACAAGGACTTCTTCTTTTTCTTCAACCTTAGGAAAATCGAATTTTACTTTACGAGAAGCTCGTCGTTGCATATACGTTTTGCATTTGTCGAGTTCTTCATAAATGTTAATTTTTTCGAGTGCAGGAGAAGAGCCAATTTTAGAGAAGCGATCGGCAATCAGTTCAAGTCGTGTTACATCATTACGCAATTCGCCCAATACATCCTGCGTCATTTTATCTTCCTCATTCATCATCTTTAGGTGTTCAATCCAACCAATAATAGCTGTAATGGGTGTGCCTAATTGATGGGCGGTTTCTTTAGCCATACCTACCCACACTAAGTTTTGTTCCGATCGACGAGCAGAACTAAAACCAATATAGCCCAATGCGATAAAAGAAACAATCAATACAAATTGTAATAAAGGGAAATATTTGAGTAAAGTAAGTAAAGTAGAGTTTTTGTAGTAAATATTTTGTGCAAAACCTTTGATAGGTTCATAACCTTCTGCCCTCATTTCCGCCAATTCTTGTTCGAGAAAAACTAAGTTGGTATCATTTTCTTCTCCAAAATTACGGGCAGCATTTACTTTGCCTGCTTCACTAGCAAGCAATACAGGTATGGTTTTGTTAGAAGCAATCAACTCATAGTGTAGGGTAAAATCACAATTATCAAAATCTTCCGAATCACCATCATTTAGCATCTCTTGAGCTTTGACCCAAAGCTCAACTTTGTTTCGTTCTTCATCAGCCAACTTACTAGCAAGGTAATTGGTATATACCAATGAAATGATAATAATGAGCAGCCCTGCTATCGCTAAATAAAGTTTCCACCTTGTTTTTTGTGTGTAAATATCCATTGGATATATTGTATATTTATCGTAAGTAAGACTCTACTCTCTCTTCAGCATTTTTGCGAACATTCAAGTAGTAGAAATTAAAATCAGCGATATGGTAGTTTTTCATTCGAATAAAAACACTACCAGGAAATTTTGGTTTGGTAGCCCAAAGTAAGCCATTGTGTACTTGAGCATCTACCAATTCATCGTAAAATCCTTTGTCAAAGTTTCGGAGTACAGCTCCCTCATTCATATCTTTACTCGCATAAGTATCGTCAATAGTCCACGTTAAAGGATTCGTAACAATAAAGTTATTTTCTTCATTATGGTTGTTAGGGTAGTGTCCTTTTTGATAGGTCCTCCAAGAACAAAAACAACCTACATCAGCTGCTTTTTTGCAAGGAGGTATGGTCTTGAAATAATCAGATGGAGCTGGCATACCTACCAAATAAGCAACAACTAGTTTATCTTGTAATTCTTTTCCATCAAAAAACTCTCGTACTAAGTTTCCTGCATGCAAGGTTCCTTGGCTATGTGCTGCGATGATAATTGGACGATCATTATTATAATGTTCTAAATAATATTCAAAAGACGATTTGATATCATTATAAGCTATATCAAAAGCACGTTTTGATGATACTTTATCTTCAGAATAAAAGGCCTTTAAAACTCCTTGCCGATAGCGAGGAGCATAAATTTTTCCAACAGAATTGAAGATAGATGCTTGATGTAAAATGGTTGTTTCATCCGTTTGCTTATTGACTTTAGGATCGTCTATTGCAGCATTCCAATTGATGTCATTGCGTTCTCCAAAATAAGTCGTTGGATGCAAGAAAAAAACATCTACCTCAGCAGTAGCTTGTTTGTCCTTTAGGTTATTAGTAGGTGTCCTATCAGCATTGTCTTTTTTTGTTGGTAAAGCTGCCCAATTATCACTATCGGCGTAGTCAGGTATGGCAGGAATTTGTTGTTCATTAAAACTAGACAAAGCTTTAGGTGCTGTACAAAATTGAAACAGAAAAATAGCGAGTACTATCCAAATGATATTTTTAATTGTTGGGGAAACTTTTTTCATAAAATGAGCTAACTTAAGGTGTAATGAGTATTATACAATTTATTCTATTTTGAGCATTAAATGGTTTTCGAATTACCAAAAGTTTAAAGCTTCTGAGAATCAAAAGGTTGTTCCTAACGATGAACATAAAATAGAGCACCGATAGGGATAAATCCTTGCAATTCAAAACCACAAGATACATAAATAACGTCTCTATACGTTTTTATGATGCAAAAGCAGATAAAAATCGTTAAAAAATTAAAACGATTTGGCAGATTCTAAAAACTTCGCTGTAATTTTGCGATTCATAAAAAAAATATGAAAAGAAAGCATTTATACAATAAGGTAGACAAAGAGGTACTAAAAAAACAATTGCAAGAAAGTGACGAAAAAAGGATCACGCTTTCTTTCTATCAGTATGCCCATATTGCAAATCCTCAACTATTTAGAGATCATTTGTATTTGGAATGGGACGAATTGGGTGTTTGTGGAAGGGTGTATGTTTCCCAAGAAGGTGTCAATGCTCAAATATCTGTACCTGAACATCAGTTTGAACAGTTTAAAAAGCAAATCAATAGCATTTCTTTTTTAGAGGGAGTACGTCTGAATATTGCGATTGAAGATGACGGTAAATCGTTTTATAAACTAAAGATTAAAGTCAAAGAAAAAATCGTAGCCGATGGCCTGGATGATAAGGCTTTTGATGTAACAAATAAAGGGGTACACCTCAATGCTGAAACGTTTAACAAACTAGCGGAAGATCCCAATACTATAATCGTAGACATGCGCAATCATTACGAAAGTGAAGTTGGGCATTTCGAAGATGCTATTTTACCAGATGTAGAAACATTTAGGGAAGCATTACCATTAGTTGAAAAAATGTTAGAGGATGATAAGGACAAAAATATAGTGATGTATTGTACAGGTGGTATTCGATGCGAAAAAGCCAGTGCTTATTACAAATACAAAGGCTTCAAAAATGTCTATCAACTAGAAGGAGGAATTATTGAGTATGCTCGCCAAGTGGCAAAAAAAGGCTTAGAAAATAAATTCAAAGGTAAAAATTTCGTTTTCGATGAGCGAATGGGAGAACGCATTAGTAAGGAAACAATTGCTAAATGTCATCAATGTGGGGCTTCGTGTGATACTCATGTAAATTGTGCCAATGATGCTTGCCATATTCTTTTTATTCAATGTGAGAGCTGTGCAGCTAAATACGAGAGTTGTTGCTCAAAAAAATGTAGTGATTTCAATAAACTACCAGAAGAAGAACGTGAAGTATTGAAAAAAACGGAAGCTTTTAATGGTACTAAATTTGGCAAAGGACGCTACAAAGCTCATCACAAAGATGACGGTTTGATGGAATAGTGATAAGACCAAATTCGATAGAAAAAAGACGTTTTTTGAATTTACCGCTGTCCTATTGCTATTTACATTAAAAAAAACTATAATTTGGGGTTTAATTAAAAAACGTCAAAACAAAGCTTTTCATCCAAATGGCAAAGCGTCAAAAACCTAAAAAAGGACTTAAAAAAGAGTCCAAAATTCCAAAAGCAAGTACCAAAGGCTTATCAAATCTGCCTGCTTTTTTCAGTGATACGCAATTACATTGTATCTTGATCATGGTACTTAGTTTTTTGTTGTATGGAAATACGCTCCTACACGACTTTGCACAAGATGATGCGATAGTTATTACAGATAATGAATTTACCGAAAAAGGGTTTGCAGGTATTCCCGATATTTTAAAGTATGATACCTTCAGAGGTTTTTTCAAAGTAGACGGAAAAGAAAGTTTAGTAACAGGTGGTCGTTATCGGCCGCTAAGTTTAGTAATGTTTGCCTCAGGCGTTTCACTATTTGGACAAACGCCATTTGTTTTTCATCTGATGAATATTCTCTTGTATGGACTTACAGGAATTATTTTGTATCTATTATTGCTCAAAATGCTTTCGCCAAAACAACAAGATACTTATGCCGTTTTTATAGCATTAGTTACTACCTTTTTGTTTTTAGTGCACCCCATTCATACCGAAGTAGTTGCTAATATCAAAGGACGAGATGAAATACTGACCCTATTAGGGAGTTTAGCTGCTCTTTACTATTCACTTCGAGCATACTACGAAAGTAAACCAGAATACACAGCCATAGCAACAGTAGTATTTTTCTTAGGTCTAATGTCCAAAGAAAATGCGGCGATGTTTATTTTTATCGTTCCGCTTACGTATTACTTTTTTACCAAAGCAGATATCGGTACAATAATTAAACAAACAGCACCATTTGTAGGAGCAACTGTTTTATTTATTCTTATTCGTTCATTCGGTGTAGGTATTCCGCTAATCGGAGGAGAAGCGCCCAGAGAATTGATGAATAATCCATATATGGTGATTACCAATGATAGTGTTTTTCCTGCCACTTATGCTTATATGGGGATAGGCGAAAAAATGGCCACGATATTTTATACACTTGGTAAATACATCCAATTGTTATTTGCGCCGATTACTTTGACACACGACTACTACCCTCGTCATGTAGAGGTGATGAATTGGACAAACTGGCAAGTAATTGTAAGTTTCTTACTGCATATGGCTTTGGGTATTTATGCTGTATTACGAGCATTCAAAAAAGACCCATTAGCTTATGGTATCTTATTTTACTTATTGAGTTTGGCAATAGTATCCAATATCTTTTTTGCTGTAGGTACCAATATGGCAGAGCGTTTTATGTTTATGCCTTCTGTAGGTTTTTGCTTTATAATTGCCATATTGGGGTATCGTTTTATTCAAATGAAAACCAAAGTAGAAGTAGTCAATATAAAATCTCTTTATCCAATATTTGCTATTATTGGAATAGTAGGCTTACTTTTTTCTGCAAAAACGATTCATCGAAATATGGCTTGGAAAGATAATTTTACCTTGTTTTCAACAGATATTCATGTCTCAAAAAATAGTGCAAAATTGCGTAACTCTATGGGAGGTGATTTGGTAACGCTATCTGCTAAAGAACAAAATGAGCAGAAACGAACAACTATGTTGACAGAAGCAGTAGGGCATCTCAATGAAGCAGTTAAAATACACCCCAACTATAAAAATGCTTATCTCCTTTTGGGAAATGCAAATAATTATCTGAAACAATACGAAGCATCTATTAGTAACTACAACAAAGCACTTCGTTTAGATCCATACTACCAAGATGCTAAAAACAATCTTGGTATAACATATCGAGATGCAGGACGTTATTATGGTGAGAAAAAAGGTGATATTCAAAAATCTATTCAATATTTACAAAAAGCTTATGAAGCTCGCCCTACCGAATATGAAACTGTTCGATTATTAGGTGTTGCTCACGGAATGAAAAGAGAAATGAATAAAGCTGTCGAATACTTCAAAAAAGCCACTGAAATAGAACCCAATAACGCAGACGCCTTTCTTAACCTTGGTAATGCTTACATGAATGCAGGTAACGAAACTGAAGGTGCGAAATATCGGCAGCGTGCTTTCCAAATGGATCCAGATGTTGAAAAGAAACGGGCGAGGTAAAACTTGTACCTGTTTGTATAGAAAGCCAATCATTTTAAAAAATTGTAAATACAACTCGTGAAGACACAACTACTCACATTATTTTTGATAGCATTTTTTTCCATTAGTGCTAATGACTCTTTTGAACAAATTACAGAAGCAGAACAGCAACAAGCGGAAACGGATTGGGTAAATGCTACCTTTAATGCAATGTCTGAAGACGAGCGTCTTGGGCAATTGTTTATGATTCGGGCGCATTCTGACAAAGGGGCTGATCATATAGCAAAAGTTGAAGGGTTGATTAAAGATTACCATGTAGGCGGTCTGTGTTTTTTTCAGGGCACACCAGAAAAACAAGTAGAGCTACTAAATAAATATCAAAAGCTGACAAAGCGAATTCCTCTAATGGTATCGATGGATGCAGAATGGGGATTAGGTATGCGACTTAAAAAAAGTACCATCAGTTTCCCTAGACAACTCATGTTGGGAGCTATTCAGGACAATCGCTTGATTTACGATATGGGAAAAGAGATCGCTCGACAGTGCCGACGAGTAGGGGTACACGTCAACTTTGCTCCTGTCGCAGATGTCAATAATAACCCTAGTAATCCAGTAATAAATACTCGTTCTTTTGGAGAAGATCGCTACAATGTTGCGACCAAAAGTTATATGTATGCTAAAGGCTTGCAAGATGGTAATGTGATGGCTTGTGCCAAACATTTTCCTGGACATGGTGATACGGATGTCGATTCTCATTACGATCTTCCTGTAATCACACATGATGCTTATCGTTTGGATAGTATCGAAATGTTTCCGTTTCGCTTGTTGGCGGAGCATGGTATCCAAAGTATGATGGTAGCACATTTGCATGTTCCTACTTTAGATGCTACTAAAAATTTACCGACAACCTTATCTCAAAATGCAGTAACGAATGTACTGAAAAACGAAATGGGTTTTGAAGGTCTAATCTTTACTGATGGCTTGGGTATGAAAGGAGTGACTAAGCATTATAAAAGTGGTGAAGTAGAGGCTAAAGCTTTAGTCGCTGGCAATGATGTATTGTTGCTGCCACAAGATGTTCCTGCGGCTTTTCGAATTATCAAAGAATACATTGCCGCTGGAAAACTGACTACAGCTCGAATTCACGAAAGTGTTAAAAAAGTATTGCGTTATAAGTATCGTTTAGGTTTGACTTCTTTTACTGATATTCCATTAACAAACTTGAGAGAAGACCTCAATTCGCCCCAAGCTCAAGTACTAAAAAGACGCCTTATTGCAAATGCCTTGACCTTGGTTCGAAATAGAGACAATCGAGTACCTTTTAAGGATGTTCAAAATACAACGTTTGCGACATTAAGTATTGGCTCAACGAGGCTAACAACCTTCCAAAAAACATTAGATAAATATGCTCCGATGGAGCATTATAATACTGCTAAAGATATTTCTTCCTCAAAGCAAGCAGAACTAACTCGTCGTTTAAAAGAAAAAGATTTCGTTATTATAGGCATTCATGATATGAGTAGCTATGCAAGTAAAGATTTTGGATTGAATGCGAGTATAAAAAACTTTATCAAAACTTTAGCAAAAGAAACCAATGTAGTCCTTACCGTTTTTGGAAATCCTTATTCTCTTAAATACTTTGATGAAGTCAATTGGTTACTAGAGGCATATGATGAAGATGAAATGACAGAAGACTTGGCTGCTCAAGCATTATTCGGTGCGTTTAGTATTAGTGGTCGTTTGCCTGTTACAGCTTCTGATGCTAGTCAGTTTAATAATGGTCAAACGACAGGAAGTTTATTTCGGTTACAATATGGTTTGCCAGAAAGTGTGGGGATGAACTCTAAAAAACTCAATCAGATTGATGGTTTGATGCAAGATGCAATAAATATCAAAGCAACACCAGGTGGAGTAGTAATGGTCGTGAAAGACGGAAAGGTTATTTTTGAGAAAGGATATGGTCATCATAGCTATGCTAAAAAACGAGCAGTCAATTCATCAGATATTTATGACATGGCTTCTATTACGAAAATTGCAGCATCCACTATTTCTGTCATGAAATTGCAAGATGAAGGCAAGTTGAGTATCTACCAACCAATGAGTGATTATTTGACCGAACTAAAATCAACGAATAAAAATGGCTTGAAGATCGAAGATATTATGGCACATCGGGCAGGTCTGAAAACGTGGATTAAGTTTTACGAAAAAACGTTGTCAGGTAAAAAAAGTCCTCGACCATCTTCTAAGTTTTACGCCAAAAAGCAAACCGAAAAATTTAATATTCCAGTTACCCAGAGTTTGTTTATGCTCAATGATCATGCAGATGCGATGTGGCAAGAAATTAAAGAATCAGAACTACGACCAACAAAAGAATACAAATATAGCGATTTAGGTTTTTATCTTATTAGTGATATGGTGAAACGCTTGTCAGGCAAAAGCCTTGACCAATATGTGCTTGACGAGTTTTATCAACCATTAGGTTTATCAACAGCGATGTTTAATCCTTGGAAAAAATTTGATCGAACATCTATTCCGCCAACCGAAGAAGATAAGTATTTTCGTCGCCAAAAAGTACAAGGATATGTACATGATATGGGAGCTGCAATGCTTGGAGGGGTAAGCGGACACGCAGGTTTGTTTACCAATGCAAACGACCTTGCTATTATAATGCAAATGCTGTTGAATAATGGTTATTACGGAGGAAAACAATATTTGAATGCTCAGACAATACGAACATTTACATCACGTCATCCAAGCTGTACACGTAGAGGCATCGGTTTTGATATGCGAGAAATAGAGACATCTAAGTCTCAAAATATGTCTCCTAAAGCATCATTTAGTACTTTTGGGCATTTAGGTTTTACAGGAACGTGTACTTGGGCTGACCCAGAGCATAATTTGATTTACATCTTCTTTTCTAACCGTACTTATCCTTCGATGAATAATTACAAACTGAATAAAGAAGACTATCGCCCACGCATTCAAAGTATTATTTACGAAGCACTTGAATACTAAAAAGAAAACATGAATTTACCATTAAAAATAGCGAGGCGATATCTATTTGCTAAAAAGTCTACTAATGCGATCAATATCATTTCTGGTATTACCATCTTTGGTATATCGGTAGGTACGGCTGCTTTGGTGTTAGTGCTTTCTGTTTTTAATGGGTTTGAAGATTTGATAACCGGTCTATTTGGAGCTTTCAATCCTGATGTGAAAGTTATACCTGCAAAAGGAAAAGTATTTGAAGTGGATACATTAAAATTGGCAGAAATTAAAAATTTAGCTGGTGTTGACATTGTTGCTCAATCACTAGAAGAAATTGCTTTTTTTGAATACAAAGGCAGCCAAGATATTGGTATCATAAAAGGTGTTGATCAACATTATCATCAGGTAACAAATATTGATTCGATGATACGGGAAGGTAAGTATGAGTTTGGAGATGGTGCACGAAACTTAGCAGTACTTGGAGTCGGCATGCGCAATAAACTTTCGGTAAATGTAAACGATTTTCTTGGTGCGTTGAGTGTCTATATGCCAAAGCGAAAAGAGGTGGGACCTATCGCCAAGCCATTTAAGCAAAAAACGATTTACCCTGGAGGTACTTTTGTGATCCAACAAGATTTCGATAATCAATATGTCTTATCCTCGCTAGGATTTGTAAGAGATTTATTGGGATATCGAAACAAAGTGAGTGCCTTTGAAATAAAATTTAAAGAAGGTGCAGATCAAGAAGGAACGATTCAGAATATTCAACAAATTTTAGGAGCCGATTTTTTAGTCAAAAGTCGCTACCAGCAAGACGAAGCTTTTTTAAAGTTGATGAACATTGAAAAATGGATGAGCTTTGCCATTTTGAGTTTAACACTTGTCTTAGTAGCTTTCAATATGATAGGCGCCTTGTGGATGATTGTTTTGGAGAAAAAACAAGATATAGCTATACTAAAATCAATGGGAGCTGATAATAGCAAAATTCGAAATATATTTTTTAGTGAAGGACTTTTGATTTGCTTAGTAGGATTAGTGATTGGTTTTGTCTTAGCAATTATTTTTTATTTAGCACAAACCTACTTTGGCATTGTTCCTATTCCCGCAGGATTTGTAGTCGATGCTTATCCGATAAGTATGCGATTCCCTGATTTTGTACTGGTAGCGATTACCGTCGTCTTAATTGGTTTAGTTGCTTCTATTCCTCCTGCTATTCGGGCTACGAGGGTACCTGCTTTGATTCGAAATGATTAGCATAGTCGATGGGCTAGAGTGAAGGTTAAAATGAAAAAAGTGTAAGTTGTTTTGGTCCAAGCACTTATCTTAGTAACGGATAAAAAATAAGTTTTGCATTTTGGCTATAGAATTTTTGAGTTTAGATAAGGAATTAGCCTAGTAGCAAAGAGCATGCAGTGATAGCACAGCTAGCACGAGTATTTTCGACGAAATATAAACTCTAAATTACCAGCCACAAATCGGGAAGTTATTATTTGACCGTTACTTAATTAA
>JAHDIP010000018.1:0-5825 GCA_020630735.1 Saprospiraceae bacterium
TGCACAATTTAATGTCATTTGAGGGTGTAGCATGGTGCTAAAATAGTAAATTTGTGTGTATAATTTAGCTTTACTAAACTTTCCTCAATCCTATTCAACCCGCAAGCCTGTCTATCGACAGGTAGATTTAGGAAAGCAATTTTTATAGTGACCAAAACCAACATATTCGTCAAGAAAAAAAGTAATTTGAAATGAGCGAACAGCATCCGACCAAACGCCACCAATCCAAAACGGGAATTGGTACTTTGATGATTTATACCTTGCTCTTGTGTGTAGCAGGATATATGGTTTTTAATTATGTCAAAAATAAGAAACCTGGTGCAATTGGGGACTATACTTATGTGCCTAAGGAGATGCAAATCAATTATGTGCCCAAGGATTTTGAATATACCATCAATGATGAAAATACCATCATCACACTAACCAATCCGAAACGCTATCGGCGACAATTCAATCAATTGGTGTATGATTTTAATATGTCTATGTTGACACACGTGGCAGAACGGATGAGTCTGCCTGATAGTTTGATGCAGCAAGTTGAAGTCGAATATGGGAAGCATCATGATTATTTAAAGGATTTGTACTATCAAGATTATTTGGCTTTGAAGGATACTTCTGCCAATTTGTATGAAGATTGGTACGAGACAGGCTCGTCTAATGCGGTTGATGCACTCAATGAAGTGGCGAGTAAATACACTTGTTTTTTGACGAATCATGTGATAACTTCTTTGGTAAAAAATAATCAAGGTGTGATTTATGGAAAAGGGAATAAAGTGGATGATCCTTGTCTGATTGCGACGACAGAAGCCTTGCGTCCGATGATGCAGCGACTCGCCGAGCGAGCCGCTGTTGAAGACTTTAGTCGTGCCAAAGGTATGATGGAAGAAAAGGTCGAAAAAGCCATTGCCGAACTCGCCACTATGGAGGTTCGAGACAAAAAAGGTTTAAATAAACAATTGCAAACCAAGGTTTTAGGTTATGCTGTTTCTTCTACAGAAGTTGAAGTTTCAGCCATTAGTATTCTAAAAGTGGGTTATCAATTAGAGAAATATTTTGACCTAAATGTAAGTCGTAAAAATAGAACCGTAACGGTTACTCTGCCTGAACCACAAATTCTTTCGCATGAAGTTTATCCCAAAATTGATAAACTCGATGTGGGTTGGATGCGTGAGGTCAGTAGCGAAGATTTGAATAAAAACTTTGATATTCTACGAGGTGAGTTTCGTCGAGAGGCGGTCGAAAGTGATGTTTTTGATAAGTCTAAACAACAAGCTGAAGAGTTGATGCAATTGGTGCTGGGGCCTTTGGTTAGCAATATTGGAAATAATTATAAACTTCGGGTTCGTTATAAAAGAGATGAACCAAATATTCCTGATGCTAGTCCTAGAAATGTTCAAGAAGGAGCGATTCAAGCATCGAATTAATTTTATCAACACAGAGACACAAAAACACAGAGGTTTTACCAAAAAAAAGAGGCTTAAGCAACTGCTGGCAGCCACTTAAACCCTGGTTAAAACACTCAGAACCATTTTCTTAAAGATGTGTTTGTGTATCTACGTGTTTGTGTACTTATGAATCACAAACACTCAAACACCTAGACACATAAACACGACCAAAAAAGGCTTTAGCCTTTTTTAGTCCACGTTATCATGTAAGAAGGAATTATTCGATTGAATATCGCCATCATCTTCGCCGATTGTCCATTTTGATTCACGAACATCTACAGAAGTGATCGGCATATCGTCCAATTTTACGTTGCGACGCAAGTAAGCTGGCTCGTTTTCCAGTTCCACAACAGTTTGAGGATTATTCAATTTTACGTTTAGGTTGCGAAGACGGTCACGACGACGGGCTTCACGTTCTAATTGAATTTTTTTTTCCTCTTCCATTCTTTCTTTGACCTCATTTTTCACATAAGGTTCATCGTAAGAATATTGGCTTCTACGAAATTTATTAATCGTATCACGAATATTGTCGAACTCAACCGTTGGACGAGACTCTTCTTCTATATGACCGATGTCATATAATGAAGGTTTGTTTTTTTTTGGCTGTGTGCGTTCGTCATCTAGTGACAAAACGACTTTTTCGCTTTGTTGAGCACCAAATTTCTTTTGAACATCATTTTGCTCAAAACCTGTTGCGATAACAGTTACACTAATTTTTTCACCAAGCGTTTCGTCGTAGCAGTTACCCCAAATTAAATCGGTACCATAACCTGCTTCTTCTTGAACAAATTCTGTAATTTCAAAAATCTCATCCATTGTCACTTCATTATTTCCAGAAGTGATATTGAGCAAGATATGTTGAGCACCACGAATGTCATTGTCTTCTAAAAGTGGAGAATTTAATGCCTCGTCAACTGCTTTCTTCGCTCGGTCTTCACCTTCTGCCTCGGCGGTGCCCATGATGGCAACGCCGCTACCACGCATAACTGTGTTGACATCCTCAAAATCCACGTTCACATAACCAGGAACAGTGATAATTTCAGCAATACCTTTTGCAGCAGTTGTCAAAATATTATCTGCTTCTGCGAAAGCATCTGATATAGAAAGATTGCCATGAATTTGGCGCAACTTATCATTTGAAATGACAATAAGTGTATCAACATTTTTTTTCAATTCTTCTAATCCGTCCACACCTTGCGTTGAACGACGGCGACCTTCAAATGTAAAGGGTAAAGTCACGATTCCTACCGTCAAGATGTCCAATTCTTGTGCTGCTTTGGCAACGATTGGAGCTGCACCTGTTCCTGTTCCACCGCCCATACCAGCAGTGATGAACAACATTTTGGTATCTGCTTCTAAAAATTGTTTAACTTCTTCGATAGATTCTAAACAAGCTTGCTTACCAACTTGTGGCTTGCTCCCTGCTCCACGCCCTTCGGTCAAATGTGGGCCTAATTGAATTTTAGTTGGCACTGGACTCATGTCCATTGCTTGATTATCGGTATTGCAAATTGCGAAGTCAACGCCTACAATACCTTGCTTAAACATGTGTGAAACGGCATTGCTTCCACCGCCTCCAACACCCAATACTTTTATTATGGATTTATCGTTTTTTGGTATATCAAATATCATGATTTTAGATTTTTTTGATTTGTGTTCACGTGTTCGAGTATTCACGTGTTCATGTTGCAAACTTAACGTGAGCACTCAAATGCACTGATACTTTTTTTAAAATTCTGAATCTTGTTCTTCGGCAAACCATTCTTTGGTTCGATTAAATAGTACTTCGTACCATTTGCCGTCTTTTTCGATTGCATTTTCTTCGCGTGGATTTTGTCCTTCCGCAGCAGCAGGTATAGCTTCTTTTTCTTCGACGACTTCCTCTACTTTCTTTGGAGGTTCTTCAACAACCAATACTCCACTTTCGATGTCATTGATGGATTTTATCAATAAACCAATCGCAGTAGCAAATATTGGACTGTAAATCTGCTCTTTGTGTCCGTGCGCCAAATGCTCAACTGGCAAACCGATACGGGTGCTTAAACCCGTATGATACTCTGTGAGTTTGTCGATATGCGCCAATAAACAGCCTCCTCCTGTAAGGACAATACCTCCGATAAGTTTGCGTTCAAATCCAGAGCGACGTATTTCCCAATACACATAATCTAAAATTTCCTCTACTCGTGCTTGAATGATACGAGCGAGGTTTTTCTCTGATATTTCTTTAGGCTCATGACCTTTCAAACCAGGAATTGTGATAATTCGATTATCATAAACCTCGCTAGAAACGGCTGAACCAAACTTTACTTTTAATTTTTCAGCTTGCTGCTTCATGACTGTACAACCTTCACGAATGTCTTTCGTGATGACATCGCCTCCAAATGGAATAACCGCCGTGTGGCGAATGATTCCTTCTTGGAAAATCGTGATGTCGGTTGTCCCACCTCCAATATCGACCAAGGCAATTCCTGCTTCTTTTTCTTCATCGCTTAGAACTGCCATCGCAGATGCAATTGGCTCAAGCGTCATGCTTGCCACTTTGAGTCCGCAACGTTCGATACAACGGTGAATGTTGTTAGAAGCTGTGATTTGACCCGTGATGATATGGAAATTGGCTTCTAAACGAATGCCTGACATTCCAATTGGGTCAGTGATACCTTGCTCATTATCAACGGTGTATTCCTGCGGAATCACATGCAAAATTTGGTCGCCTGGAGGCAAAACCAATTTATACATATCGTTGATGAGACGGTCAATGTCTTTCTGAGAAATCTCAGTTTGACTATCTTCCCGTGTCAGAATACCCCTATGCTGAAGGCTTCTGATGTGTTGCCCTGCAATACCAACATGGACAGAGTGGATCGGTTCTTCGAGGCTGCGCTGCGCCATTTTGACGGCTTCGCCAATGGCTTTGACCATTTTGTCAATATTGGTCACGACTCCACGCATAACGCCTTCGGACTTGACCCGTCCGAAACCGACAATCTCAATTTTGCCATGTTTGTTTTTGCGTCCAGCAACTGCACAGACTTTAGTTGTCCCTATATCTAGGGCAACGATAACGTCTGATTTTTTTGAATTTGTGTGCAGCATAACTAATGGTTTTTATCGCAGATTTCAGGTTCTGAGTATGTTTGTTTATTCCTTTATCTGCATTTAAGTGTTTTAACAATTCTTTCTATTGTGTTTGTGTATTTGTGTGTTTACGTGTTTGTGTAATAAACATAAACACACAAACACATAGGTATCTACCTGTCGGTAGACAGGCTTATACACAAACTAGACTTTTATCTTAGAGCTGTTTGCTTTAGTCTTTTTTTTACAAACAACTTGGTCTTTATATCTCAAATCAATCGTTTTGTATTTGTGCCATCCGATGTAGGGGATGCCTTCTTGGTAGAAGGTTTTGAGACGATTGAGTTTTTCTTCATACTTGACACATTTGCCAAGTTTTATTTTTTGGTTTCCCACTTTAGGGACTAGGGTTATTTCTCCGATACTATTTACATAGAGTTGTTCGATTTGGCTTTTTAGAAAATCATCTGCCAAAATGTATTCACTCAATTCAAAAATATCGCTTAGTAATCCTTTGTTTTTTGTGGTTAAAAAATCACTGGTGTAGGGTGGAATATTTCCTGTTGCCACCAAAACACGAGCCGCAAAATGCTTTGATAAAGGCATTTTTGCGCCAGCCTCATCTAAGTAATAGTTCGCACCATTTTTATCAATAACTCTTAATAAAGGCTCTCTTTGTTGGATATTGATGTTGACTATATTTTGAGCATCTACAAAAACATCTGCTTTTTCAATAAAAGGATCGGCTTCGAGAACTCGTTCTACTCGTTCGGCATTGAGTTCTTTTAATGGAACGCCTTCGAGTCGGTAACCAAAACTTCGTTCAATAGACAATAATATATCCTCATGTGTGATGAGGGTTTTACCATTATTAAGTGATTGAATGTCAAATGCAATTCGCTTGACAACAGTGCCTTTGCGCTGCTGTACGGATATATAAACTCCGCCGACCAATACCAAAATGGCTAACAACCAGGCGATTGGTCTTAGAATGTTCGATAGTCCTCGTTTGTCGATCCGTAATGGATTTTTCATGAATTTAGCTTCGCTGTGTTCACGTGTTCGTGTTTTCACGTGTTCATGTTTTCTAATTTTATTTGAACCTACCGACTAAAGTCAGTGGTTACTAATCAGCCAATTATTAATTGGCTGAACGAATGTGTCTATATCTCCTGCGCCAAGTGTAATCAATACTTCGATGGAATATTTTTGTAGATGCTCCATCAAATTGGACTTGGTGACTAGGATTTTATTTTGATTTTTAATTTTATCGAAAATGATTTTGGAGGTTACTCCTTCTATTGG
>JAHDIP010000018.1:5925-16487 GCA_020630735.1 Saprospiraceae bacterium
ATTTTCAATTGGACTTTCAAAATCAAATACAAAAAAGCCATTTTCAACTCGGATATTTTTGGCTTGATATAAACCTGATTCGATACCGTAGTTGGCAATTCTTATATTTTGTTGAGTAAAATTTCTTTCTTCTTCTTTTGAAAAAGTGAGAATATTTTGTTCCTCAACTTTTGAAATTCCTTTGCTTTTCAAAAATAAATATCCGTTGGAATTGGTCTTTTTGGCGAAAGCCTTAAAACCTGTTTCCAACATACTTTGATGGTTGCCATAAATATCCAAATGGTCGGGGTCGGCGGATAAAATAACGGCAATCGTTGGATGTAGATGTAAGAAAGAACGGTCGTATTCGTCCGCTTCTACCACTACCCAATCGCTATCGCCCTCGACATAATTGGATTGATAATTTTGAGCAATTCCTCCTAAAAAAGCGGTGCAATCAACGCCTCCAACTTTTAACAAATGCGTCAAAATAGATGTCGTTGTCGTCTTGCCATGCGTCCCCGCAATAGCAATGGCTTTTTTGCTTTGGCTGATAATGCCCAAAACCTCTGCTCGTTTTTTTACCTCAAAATCATTTTGCCAAAAGTATTGTAATTCGGCATGCGATTTTGGAACGGCAGGAGTATAAACCACCAAGTCAATATTTTTTGGAATGGCATCCACATTTTCGTGATAATGGATTTGCATTCCTTCTGCTGCCAACTTTTTGGTCAGCCTTGTTTCGGTTTTGTCATAACCGTGAATTTCGATTCCTTGCTTATGGAAATATCGCGCGATGGCACTCATTCCAATTCCTCCGATGCCAATGAAATAGACTTTTTTGAGTTCGTTAAGTTTCATTCACCACAGAGTTTTTATAATGCATGAACCTGTCGAGCCGCCAGGCTGGATGTGAGAATGATTGAATGCACGAATAATTCTAAAATCATAATTCATCAATATAAAATCTTCAATCCATAAGTCTTAAAACCGCTTTGGCAATGTCCTCGTCTGCATGGGGTTTGCCTAGTTGTTTTATGTTTTGACTCAATTGTTCTTGTTGGTTTTTATCTTGAAGCAGTTGAACTGCTGTTGTAATCATATCATTACTTGCATCTTTGTCTTTGACCAAAATGGCTGCATTTTTTTCGACCAAAGCCATTGCATTATGGGTTTGGTGGTCTTCAGCAACATTGGGCGATGGAATCAAAATCGTTGGTTTGCCTACCAAACATAATTCTGAAATCGTTAAAGCTCCTGCCCTGCCAATGACAACATCTGCCATTTTATAGGCTAAGTCCATTCGGTCTATAAAGTCGGTAATCGTTACGTTGGATAGTTTTGCAGTGTCGCATTGGCTAAACTCGTCTATGTAGAGTTTTCCAGCTTGCCACAAAAATTGAAGATTCGGACTAGATAGGATATTGGAAGCATTGTTTCGCATGGCTTCGTTTATGGATTTTGCTCCTAAACTTCCGCCCACGATGAGAACCGTTTTTTTGCTGCTATCAAAGTTATAATGTTTGATTGCAGCTTGTAAGGTATTATTACTTTTCCAAATATCTTGCCGAACTGGATTACCTGTGACATTTAACTTTTCTTTAGGGAAAGTTTTTTCCATATTTTCATAAGCTACACAGATGGTTTTCGCCTTGTTTGCTAACAGGCGATTTGTGACACCCGCATAAGAATTTTGCTCTTGAATGAGACAAGAAATACCTCGCCGAGCTGCTACTTCTAATGTTGGTCCGCTGGCATAACCTCCAACTCCTACCACTGCATCGGGTTTGAATTTTCGGATGATGCGATTGGCTTTTATCAGACTGGAAATCAGTTTGATAGGGAATAGCAAATTGCGTAGTGTCAGTTTTCGGTGAAAACCACTAATCCAGAGTCCTTCGATTGGGAAACCTGCTTTTGGAACTTTTTCCATTTCGATTTTCCCTTGGGCTCCAACAAATAATATGTCAATTGTAGGTTCTAGTTTCTTTAGAGCATTGGCGATGGCGATGGCTGGAAAAACGTGTCCGCCTGTACCGCCGCCTGAGATTATTACTTTTTTCTTTTTACTCTTGTTCATTTATATCGTAAACTTCGTTTACTTTTTTTTTCGATTTTTTCTTTCTTATGCACAAGCTAAAGCATGTGCTACTATGTTACTTTTTCGATGTAGCGACTGACGCTGAGTATCATTCCAAATGCGATGGATGTGAACAATAATGATGTTCCTCCCATACTGACTAATGGAAGCGTTAGCCCTGTAACAGGGAGTAAATCGACCGTTACAGCGATATTGGTTAGGGCTTGAATTACAATTATCAAACTCAAACCAATTGCTAACATCGCCCCAAATGCTTTGGGACTTTTGGTCACTAAAGATACCGTTCTAAATAAAAGTAAAACATATAATGCGATTACTACAAATCCTCCTAAAAATCCATATTCTTCCCAAATAATAGCATAAATAAAATCGGCATAAGGTGAAGGAAGAAAGTTGCGTTGTGTGCTATTTCCTGGCCCTAAGCCTGATAATTCGCCATTAGCAATTGCAATTTTGGATTGCACTACTTGATAAATATCTTCTGAACCTCTAAATTCTAATATTCTACTTGTCCATGTTTCTACTCGTATTATTTCGGGAAAAAACTGCCCTAAGGTGACTAATGTTGTAAATAACATCACGCCCATCAGAAGCAACATGAATAGATATTTCCAATGGACACGTCCGATAAACATCATCAAAAAACAAGTAAAAAAGAGCAATAATGACGATGATAAATCGGCTGGTGCTATCAATCCACAGATAATAATAATGGGAATTATTATAGGTAGAAATGCACTATTAAAATCCTCGATATAATCTTGTTTTGCTGAAATTGCTCGTGCTATATATATAATGAGTGCGAGTTTGGCAAAATCGGATGTTTGAAAGGTTAAGTCTATAAATGGGATGCGAATCCAACGTCGTGCCTCGTTGATTTCGTCGCCAAAAAAGATGGTATAACCTAGCAAGGGAATTGATAATAATATCAGAATTGGTGCTAATTTGGAGAATTGCTTGTAGTGTAGCGAGTAACAAAAATAGGCTAAAAACAAGCCTCCAAAAACCAATACGGTGTGTTTGAGTAAGAAAAATTCGGTGTTACCTGCGTGATATTTGTAGGCAATCGTGCCTGTAGAACTGTAAATTGCCAATATAGAAATAACGGATAAGACTACCATAATCATCCAAATGACTCGGTCGCCGCGTAATTCTGCCGTTAATCTATTTGCTATTGACATTTATTTTAGTGTTCAAGTGCTCACGTATTCACGTGTTCACGTTTTTCAATTTTATGACTTCGGCTTTGAATTGATTGCCTCGGTCTATGTAATTTTTAAATAAATCGAAACTGGCGCAAGCTGGAGAAAGGAGGACTACGTCTCCTTTTTCAGCGTAAACTTTGGCTCGTTGGACGGCTTCGGCTGCGCTGCTCGTTTCTTCTATATTTTTCAAAATGGGTGAAAATTTTTCTAGCAATTTGCTATTGTCAACACCCATACAAATCAGTGTTTTTACTTTTTCTTGAACTAAGGTTTCGATTGCTTTATAATCGTTTCCTTTGTCGGTGCCTCCTGCAATCCAAATAATTGGTTTGGTTTGGGCTTGTAGTGCGTAAAAAACGGCATCTACATTGGTGGCTTTGCTGTCGTTGATATAATCCACTTCGTTTATGGTGGCAACCAACTCTAAGCGATGCGGCGAATTGATAAAAGAATTGAGTCCTTCTTGGATTTGTTCTTTTGAAACGCCTAATTGTAAAGCCGCTGAAATCGCACAACTTGCATTGAAAAAGTTGTGCTGCCCTTTGAGGCTACACTCATTCATATCAAACGTAAACGAATTTATTTGGATGCTTTCATCCGTAAAATTCGATTGGTCAATTGGTATCAATTCTCGTTGATTATCCAATTTTTCAAGGGTCGAAAGGATATTTTCATCTTGATTGTTGTAGATGAACGTATCTTCTTCTCCTTGATTTTGAATGATGCGGAACTTTGACGCTACATAGTTTTCCATTTTATACTCATATCGATCCAAATGATCGGGTGTGATATTGAGCAACATGGCTATGTTTGGACAAAAGTCCACGATACCATCCAATTGGAAGCTACTTAGCTCCAATACATAAATTTCTCTCTGTTGATTTTCTACTAATAGTCTGGCAAAACTTTCGCCGATGTTGCCACCAACACCGACATTGCGTCCTGCTGTTTTGAGCAAATGGTGAGTCAAATTCGTTGTTGTAGTTTTCCCATTGCTTCCTGTGATTCCGATGAGAATCGCATTTGTATGTTTAGCAGCAAATTCAATTTCAGAAATAACAGGAATTCCTTTTTTCTTTAGTTCTTTGATTAAAGGAATTTTGTCTGGTATTCCTGGGCTTTTGACAATGATGTCTGCCTGAAAAATTTTCTTTATAGTATGTTCCCCTTCTTCAAAGGGAATTGCGTTTTCTATTAATTCTGTTTTGTAGTTGGGTTTGATTTTGCCTTTGTCGGAGACAAAAACTTCGTACCCTTGTTTTTTAGCTAGTAAAGCTGCGCCAACTCCGCTTTCTCCTGCGCCTAGTATTATTAATGTTTTAATGACTTAATAATTTAATGGTTTAATTACTTTACCACAGATTGCACTGATTTTCACAGATTTATTTACCACTTAGTTTCACAGAGTCTCACAAAGTTTATAACTGAATAAGATTTATCTAAATTTCAGTGTTATGATGGTTAGGGCTGCTAGTAGCAAGGCTACTATCCAGAATCGCATGACGATTTTGGATTCGGGAATACCCTTTTTTTGATAATGGTGGTGGATTGGCGACATTAAAAATACACGTCGTCCTTCTCCATATTTGCGTTTGGTGTATTTGAAATACGATACCTGAATCATTACCGAAAGTGACTCAACCAAAAACACTCCACAAAGTAGAGGTATGAGTAATTCTTTTCGGATGATGATTGCAAAAGCTGCTATAATTCCTCCTAATGTCAAACTACCTGTATCTCCCATAAATACTTGGGCAGGAAAGGAATTGTACCACAAAAATCCGATACACGCACCTATAAATGCTGCTGCAAAAACCAAGAGTTCACCAGTTTCTGGCAAATACAAGATATTGAGGTAATCGGCAGCCAAAGTATTTCCTGACACATAGGCTAATATGCCTAGTGTCGCCATGATGATTGCCGAAATTCCTGTCGCTAAACCATCTAAACCATCTGTCAAATTTGCAGCATTTGAAACTGCCGTTACAATGAAAATTATGACTGGAATAAAAATTATCCAAACAAACTTTTTTGCTATGTCATAATCTAAAAACCATAATATTTTGGCGTAGTCTAACTCATTGTCCTTAAAAAAAGGAACGTTGGTTAGAGTCGTTTTCACTTTAGCATACTCTACTGTATCTTTTGTAATTCGATTGACAGAAGTGTATCTATCTAGTATTTCATAATCGTAGGTTTCGGCTTCTTCGGCTGTAACTCGAACCGTTACATCTTGATGAAAAAGCATCGTTACGCCTACAATTAATCCTAGAACGACTTGACCCAAAATTTTAAATCTGCCGCTTAATCCTTCTTTGTCTTTTTTGAAAACTTTGATGTAATCATCTAAGAATCCAATCATTCCTAACCAAATGGTGCAAATAATGAGTAATAAAATATACACATTGTGCAATTTGGCGAGTAAAAGACTCGGAATTAAAATCGCCATTATGATTAAAACGCCTCCCATTGTAGGCGTACCTTGCTTTTTTAGTTGTCCTTCGAGTCCTAGGTCTCTAATAATTTCACCAATTTGTAGTTTTTGCAAAAATCCGATAATGTATTTTCCAAAAACTATCGAAATAATGAGCGACAAAATCAAAGCCATGCCTGCTCTAAAGGTGATAAATTTGTATAGGTTTTCTAAATAAGGCAACCCATTTTCAGCTAGGTATTCGAATAAGTAATAAAACATGTTTTCTCTGTAAACTTAATGCGTGAATGATTGAACCTGGCTGGCCGCCAGGCAGGATGTGAGAATGCATGAATGATTCTCTATTTCTCTCATAAAAGCATCAAATATACTCAAGGTTTTCTCTTTATATGTATGAATTCTCGATTTCTTTAATGTTTTAATACTTCAATTATGAATGCTTTAAGCCATTAAATAACAGATAATGGCGGAAGCTGGGCTTCCGCCACATCTGCTCAATCTGAGAATGATAATAGTCCCTCAACTATTGACAAACTGTCAACTGTTTATGTCTCTATGTGTTTGTGTGCCTGTATTCAACTTAAACCCATAAACACTTAGAGAAACATTAGTTCGTCATTAGCTCCCTTCGGAGGATTTCCTTGTCATCAAAAGGATTTTTGACACCATTGATTTCTTGGTATTTTTCGTGTCCTTTTCCAGCCACTAAAATGATGTCATTTGCCTGTGCCAAGCGGCAAGCGGTTTTGATTGCTTGCAAGCGATTGGTGATTGACAAGGTTTTTTGCGTCGCATAAGGTGGAATTCCTGTTTCCATCTCTTGAATGATTGAATCTGGATTTTCGGTTCGTGGATTATCGGAGGTCAAGATGACTTGGTCGCTGTAATCGCAGGCAATTTTTGCCATGCGAGGGCGTTTGGTCTTGTCTCGGTCTCCTCCACAACCTACTACTGTAATGACTTTGCCGTTACCACTTTGAATTTGGTCTATCGTTTGAAGCACTTTTTCGAGTGCATCGGGCGTGTGGGCGTAGTCAACAATTCCAGTAATTCGTTTATCGGTATTTTGCAAATAATCGAAACGTCCTTCAGCCGTTTTGAGTTCGCTCAAAGCTGTAAGGGTTTCCATTTCGTCCATGTCGAGCAGTTTTGCGATAGCATAAACTTGCAAGAGATTATAGGCATTAAATTCACCGATAAGGCGACTAAAAAATTCTTTACCATCTATTTCAAGATGTAAGCCGATGATACTGTTGTCCAGAATCTTGGCTTTAAAGTCCGATAGTTTCTTTAAACTAAAGGTATATTTATGAGCCTTTGTGTTTTGTAACATGACCGTTCCACGTTTGTCGTCCACATTGGAGAGGGCAAATGCGTTTTTAGGTAAATTGTCAAAAAAGCTCTTTTTTACATTGATATAATTTTTGAACGTTCCATGATAGTTGAGATGGTCATGCGTAATGTTTGTGAATGCTCCTCCTTGAAAATTTACTCCTGCAATGCGTTCTTGATGAATCGCATGTGAGCTCACTTCCATAAAGGCATACGAACAACCTTCATTTACCATTTGACTTAAAAGTCGGTGCAATGTGATGGCATCGGGCGTGGTATGGGTCGCTTCGATAACTCGCTCCCCTATCGTGTTTTCAACGGTGGAGAGTTTGCCTACTTTATAGCCCAGTCTCATAAAAAGACGATGCAATAAAGTGACGCAAGTTGTCTTCCCGTTGGTGCCTGTGATACCGACCAAATTCAACTTTTCAGATGGTCTGTCAAAAAATATATTTGCGATATGTCCGAGTGCCTTTGAAGAATTTGTCACTTGGATGTATGTGATATTGTCTTCTACATCTTCTGGAATCGTTTCGCAAATGATGGCAACTGCTCCTTTTGCAATTGCACTCTTGATGTATTCGTGTCCATCTACTTGTGTTCCTTTGATGGCTGCAAAAAGTGTATGTTCTTGTACTTTTCGCGAATCCATTTGGATGGACTGGATTATTTTGTTGGTAGCTCCAATGGTTTTAAGGATTGGAGTATCGTTTAATAATTTTTCTATCGTGTTCACGTGTTCAAATATTCGAGTGTTCACGTTTTAAATCGGGCAAGTTGTTGACTGGGTAGCCAACAACTCTTCCGTCTTAAAATAATAGTGTTTTCCCATACGGGAAGTTTGTTTTTCTTAGTATCAGTATATTTCTTTGTTCTTTCAAAAGTTAAGGGACTTCCCCTTTTAATATAAGTATCTTTTTTTAATGCAAGAATGCTGAATGATTGAATTTTGAATGTCTATCAATACTGCAATCTAAATTCAGAAATCATTTAGTTTAAAGTTAGTTTGATATTCTGTCCTCTTGCTCGGCTGCCCGGGCTGATGGATTGGCGTGAGACTTTTCCTACGCCATCAATACTTACATTAAGTCCCTTGTTTTCTAGTACGTAGAGGGCATCTCGTAAACCCATGCCGACTACATTTGGTATTGTATTTTCGTCTTTGGTCTTTCTTGGTTTGAGCCGTATCGTGTCAGCCTCGGCTATGGCTGCTGTCATTTCGGTATTGGTTTCATTATCAAATGGCAGTTCTAAATAGGCTAATACTTTTCTAAAATCTTCTTTGTACCCTATATTATGTGAGGGCAAATATTTGGTTTTCATGCGGGGTTTTCCTTTGGAATTGAGTGCTTGGTGTAAATCAATTTTGAGATTGAAAACATTGTCTGCAATTTCTCTAAAAACGGGTCCTGCTACATCACCTCCATAAAATCCATTTTGACGAGGATTGGTTACTACAACGATGCACGAATATTTTGGAGCTTCTGCTGGAAAATATCCTACAAATGAAGAGCGATATTTTAAGTTTTTGCGTTCTCCATCAAACTTTCGATAGTTGATTTGTGCAGTTCCTGTTTTGCCTGCAAATCGGTATCGAGAAGTTGCTAATTCGTGTGCTGTTCCATTTTCTACTACAGAAAGTAAAAGTTCTTGTGCTTTTTCTATGGTTTCTTTTGAAGCGATGCGATTTTCTAGCATCGTGGGTTTAAATTTCTTTATGGTTTCACCAAATTTTTGGATTTCACTTACCAAAGTTGGTTTCATATAAACCCCATCATTGGCAACAGCATTGTAAAAAGCTAACAATTGCATTGGCGTGATAGTCAACTCATAACCAATTGACATCCAAGGCAATGTCGTACCTGACCAATCATCTTCTTTCTTTTCAGGATCTTTTATAAATGGTAAAGCTTCTCCTTCAATTTCTATTCCTGTTGGCGTATGTAAGTTCATTTGCTGCAAACGCTTGACAAAGCGTTTTGCACGAAGATTGCCTTTGGCATCTTGTCCTCTATAGTGTTTAAAAACTTGAGAAGCCAAACCAACGTTAGAAGAAATTTCAAATGCGCGTTTCATAGAAGCTGAGTCCAACGTGAAACTTTCTTTAGAAGCATCCTTCATCAATTCTTCGTAAAATTCCATTTCTCCATTGTGAATGGGAACTTTATCATAGAGGTCAATCAGTCCATCTTCGAGCAAGGCCATCATGGGTGCTAATTTGAAGGTGGAACCTGGCTCAATAGCTGTACCAACTGCATTATTGTATTGTTCGCTCCAACCTTTCTGGGTTTCTGATAAGTTGGAAATGGCTTTGATATGTCCTGTTTCAACATCCATTACAATAGCTACACCTTCTTCGGCTTTGTGATGATTTAAGCCTCGAAGCAAGGCTTCGTGGGCAATATCTTGGATATTAATATCTAAGGTCGTCAAAATATCGTTGCCTGTAGTTGGCTCAATTTCGCTTAAATCGTGTACTGGAATCCATTGGTCTCCATGTACTTTTTGCATGAGGCGTTTGCCTTCCTTACCTGAAAGTGTTTTGTCGAAGTAACCTTCGAGACCAACCATTTTGGCTTTCTTATCTTTCTTTTTATAACCAACAGTACGGTGTGCTAATTGTCCATAAGGACGTTTGCGGCTAGGTAAACGCTCGGCAATAAAGCCTCCGCCATAGCGTCCACGATTAAAAATCGGGAATTGGCGAATAAATTCTTTTTTGTTATAAGAAACACCTTTGGCAATTAAATGATAGCGTTTGCCTTCTTCACGAAGTTTTTCTAACTCAAACTTCATCCCGCCTGGAGTAAAATCTTGGTCAACGTGTACAGCGAGCATATGTGCTAGAGAGTCCACATGAGCTTCGAATACCTCGTCGGTTAAGCCATCGGCTTTTAAGTCAAATCGTATGTCAAAGAACGGTAGCGAGGTTGCCAACATACTGCCATCGGCAGCTAGGATATTCCCTCTTTCAGCATCGACTGGGCGTAATTGGACGTAGGATTTTTCGCCTATGGCTCGCCATTTGTCGCCTTGTCGAACGGCTATATTTATTGCTTGTGCAAAAATGAGTACTGCAAACACTACGACAAGTGCAAGAACCGAGTAAACACGGATAAGTACTTCATTTTTAATGTTCATTTTTCTTACTATTCACCACTGAGTAACACAAAGTCACACAGAGTTTTCTCTATTTATTGATCTACTATTACTTTTTTGGGTTTTCGTTGGTTTTGCTTCAATCCTTGGTCTTTTACGCTTTTACTGATTTCGGATTGTTTGGTGTTGTACATGACTTCTGATTTGAGTGCCATGTACTGCCAACGGTATTGTTTTAGTTCAGCTTCCAATGTTTGGATTTGCTTGATTTTTTTTTCAGAATAATGAGTGTTGGCTATATATATAATGGCCAACATACTTAGGAAAACAAAGAATGCTAAATTTTTGAACACCAGCTCTGCGCTGATAGCTCCAAAAGAAGTGTATTCTTTAAATGTTTTCTTTTTTGCCA
>JAHDIP010000018.1:16587-20242 GCA_020630735.1 Saprospiraceae bacterium
TCTGCGCTGATAGCTCCAAAAGAAGTGTATTCTTTAAATGTTTTCTTTTTTGCCACACATATTGTGTTTGTGTGTTTGTGTGTATATGTGTTTGTGCTTCATAAACACACAAACACATAAATACATAAACACCTTTTATACTTTTTCAGCTACTCGTAGTTTTGCGCTACGGGCGCGTGGGTTTTGATTGCATTCTTCTTTGGTGGGAAGAATGGCTTTTTTGGTAATGACTTTAAAAGGGCGATGGATGTTTCCATAAAAGTCTTTTTGGACTTCTCCTGATGTGTTGCCCGTTTTAAAGAAATTCTTTACAATTCTATCTTCTAATGAATGATATGAAATGATGGCAATTCGACCTCCTGGTTTGAGGATTTCGAGTGACTGTTGTAAAAAATCTTCGAGGACTTCCATTTCTTTGTTGACTTCAATACGAAGTGCTTGGAAGACTTGGGATAAATACCGCAACTTATTGCCCCGAATAATGGGTTCTACAAGCGATAAAAAATCGCTTGTATTACGATAAGGTCTTGCAGCTCGTCCTTCTACAATTTTTTGTGCAAGCGTCTTTGCATTTCTAACTTCACCATATTTGCTAAAGATATTTTGTAAGTCTTGAACATTATAAGAGTTCAAAATATCACTCGCTTTTAGGTCAGCTTGCTGGTTCATTCGCATATCAAGTTCCGCCTCGAAGCGGTAGGAAAAGCCTCTTTCGGCCTTATCCAATTGGTGTGAAGAAACCCCTAAATCGGCAAGGATTCCGTCAACGGTAATAATCGTGTGTAGTTTTAAAAAACGTCTGAGGTATTGGAAATTGTGATTTACAAAAATAAATCGTTGATCATCAATGACGTTTTGTAGTGCATCTTTGTCCTGGTCAAAACCAAACAATTTTCCAGTATGATTTAACTCCTGAAGAATTGCTTTGGAATGCCCCCCGCCTCCAAATGTGGCATCAACATAAATGCCATCGGGTTGAATCGCAAGATGTTCTAAAGTTTCTCTCAATAAGGCTGGAAGGTGATACATTTTAAAAAAAAATGGAAAATGAAAATTTTGATTTCAGTTTCGTGTGTTCAAAAATCTATTTATTCATCACCTTCGTTGATGTGGAAGTTTTTTTGATTACTATTACCATTCCACATGGGACTCATCACTTGTTGTGCTAAGGTTGACATATCTTCATTTGGTTCTTCGTTAGCATCATTCCAGTAATTTTCTTTCGACCAAATTTCGACTTGTGTGCCTTGAGCAAAAAGAACTACTTCTTTTTCGATGCCTGCAAATTCAAGTAATGGTTTCTTTATCAAAACCCTGTCCGAGCTATCCAATTCGAGAATTTGTGCTCCTCGATACATGTATCGGATAAATTTTCGGTGGTTTTTATCAAATTGATTTAGAGAAGAAACACGCTTGATAATTCCGTCCCAAACTGCTTTGGGGTAAAACATCAAGTTTTTTTCGAGCCCTCGATTGACGACGAACGTATGCGTCCCTCCGTTCCCATTGCTCAGTTGTTTGAGCAAGTCTGCGGGAACACGCATACGTCCCTTTGCGTCAATTTTACATTCGTATTCTCCTAATAACTCAATATTATTCACTTTTTTGAAATTTGTACAAAAGCAAAAAATGATGTTAAAAAACAATTTTTTTCTGCTTTTTGACCGTTTCTATCATAAAGTTATGATTTTTGGTTTGAAATTCCCACAATTTCCCACTCAAAATTTCAAAAAAAAGTTTTCAACAAAAATGCCAAAAACTGCTGAACGCAAAAAAGTTATAATTACATTTTTTTATTATGCAAAAAAATGACAAATATTTTAAATTTTAATTTGTTAGATTTTTAGCACCTCCACACTTCGCCACATTTGGGAAGATTTTCGGAAAAACAGGTTTATTTTTGCCACCATACGCGAAATTGAGTTTGTCCAGACTAAAGTCTGTGATACAGCGTGAAGCCTACGATATTACCTAGTTGAGTTTTTCTCGTGCAAACTAAAGTTTGCACTACTTGTATTGGCATAAGTTTGGAAAAAACTTTTCCATTTCATTTTAAAAACTCCTGATGCGGCTTCGCCGATGATGCTAGAAGACATTTTGGAAGAACCCAATTCACGGTCTTTAAAGGTAATGGGAATTTCCTTGAGTTTGAAACCTAACTGGTGTGTTGCAAATTTCATTTCAATTTGGAAAGCGTAACCTGTAAATTTTATTTTTTCCAAATCTATTTTTTCCAAAACTTTACGTGTATAGCATACAAAACCTGCTGTGGGGTCTTTGATATTCATCCAAGTAATACAGCGTACATACCAACTTGCACCATAAGAAAGAAAGATGCGATCAAAAGGCCAATTAACAACCTTTCCTCCTTTCATATAGCGGGAGCCGATAGACATATCGGCTTGGCCAGAGGCGCAAGCTGCTTGCAAACGAATCAAATCTTTTGGGTTATGTGAAAAATCAGCATCCATTTCACAAAAGTATTGATAGCCATTTTGGAGTCCCCACTTGAAAGCGGTGATGTAGGCCGTTCCTAAACCTAATTTCCCTTTTCGCTGAATAAGATGTAAAGATTGAGGATGTTCTTTTTGAAGTGTTTGAACGATTTGAGCCGTCCCGTCAGGAGAACCATCATCTACAATAAGGACATGAAATGCTTTGTCTAAATCAAATACGGCATTGATTATAGCTTCGATGTTTTCCTTTTCATTGTAGGTTGGTATGATGACTAGCGTTTCTCCCAAATTCTCGTTCAATTATTTTGGCAATATAGTAGTATATTTGATTAAGACTATTATTGAAACGAGTTTTTTTTGTTTTTGTTAGATGTTGGGAGTAAAAAATATTGGTTAGGAAGTTGAAAATCTATCTGGCAGTTCGCTAGACAGGCTTGCAGAATATATACTTGAAGTTAAGAAACTCCGAGTATCGGGTATTTTCTCGAAGTTAGGAAACTTCGAGCATCGGAGTTATTTGCATATTACAATTTTTGTGGTGTACATATTATGGTCAAAATCATTTTTGATTTTAAGGATGTATAAACCCGAAGGAATATCAGGAATATGAAATAAGGGAAAATTTTCAAAAGACAAATCATATCGCTTACCAGCGTAATTGATTAACTCTACTTTTGATACCTTCATTTCAGAACTAATTGAAAAGTATTCAAATGTAGGATTTGGAAAAATACTAATACCTAGAAATGATTGCTCATTGACAGAAGATACTAAATCTTCTCCGTCGCAATCTTCATCAATTCCATTGTTGACAATTTCTTCCGCGGAGGGGTTGATGGACGCATCGTTGTCATTACAATCTTCATCCGAATTGTAGCCGTCCATATCGGCATCTATGATGAGGAACTCGCCATCGCAGTTCTCATCTATTTCATTATTGGCGATTTCTTCCGCAGAAGGGTTGATGGACGCATCGTTGTCATTGCAATCTTCATCCGAATTGTAGCCGTCCATATCGGCATCTATGATGAGGAACTCGCCATCGCAGTTCTCATCTATTTCATTATTGGCGATTTCTTCCGCAGAAGGGTTGATGGACGCATCGTTGTCATTACAATCTTCATCCGAATTGTAGCCGTCCATGTCGGCATCTACAAAAATAGTTGTGGTTTGAACAAAAAGATGTCGTTTATTTACTT
>JAHDIP010000018.1:20342-22651 GCA_020630735.1 Saprospiraceae bacterium
TCGGCATCTACAAAAATAGTTGTGGTTTGAACAAAAAGATGTCGTTTATTTACTTCAACATCATAAAGCGTTTCGGAAGGTTGTCCATACCAATCTATTGTTAAACTATCAATTTTTTCAATAGTGCCCAGGCCAAAATGCAAAATACTTGAATTTTGGGAGGCATGGCTAGAACCACCATATACTTCTTTTATCAAAAGAATAGTATCTGCAAAAATTTTGACTTTAGAGCCGTAAGCATCTCGGTTGGTGGTCGTGCCTTCTAGTTGGACTTGAATCCAATTAAATGAATTTTGAAGTTGATTTTCATACAAAGCAGAACGAGAAAGCGTATCGCTGTTGTTCATTCTTTGAACAACTGTAAGAATGTCCATATCTCCATCTTGGTCAAAATCTGCGCTTGCCATACCACGTCCTCGTTTAGGATCATCAATGCCAGCATCGGAGGAAATATCGCTGAATGTTCCATTTCCATTGTTTCTAAATAATTTATTGGGATCGTTTTCGCCTGTTGCTATAAAATCTGCTGCTCTAATTCTGCCATTGGAAACAAAAAGGTCGGGAAAAATATCATTATCGAAATATTGAAAGGTCGTACCCCAACTTGTAGAAAGTAAAGTGTCAGGTGTATCATTAGCAAAGGTATTGTCCACACCTACATTTGTGGAAACATTGCTAAATTGATTGTTTTCATTTTGTAAGAGCGCATTCTCTCCTAGATTGGTGATATAATAATCAAAATCTCCATCTAAATCATAATCACTGCAAGCTATTCCCATACCGTAGAAACCTATATCTAGGCCATTTTGTAAGGCAATAGAATCGAAACTTGTACCCGAATTGTTATAAATTTGATTAGGAACAATAAAAGCTCCGAAGTCATTGACAGAATGTAAGTCGGTATCACCATCTAAATCAAAATCACTAGCTAAAGTAGCTAGTGAGCAGCCTTCATCATTGACTCCTAGAGAATCAGCAATATTTTGAAAGGTTAAATCGCCATTATTCAAGTATAAATAATTGCCATCACAATCGTGTTGGAAGAAGTTTTCGAGGTCATCTGTATTTACATTGGCATCAATTACATAATTGGCAACATAAATATCTAAGTAACCATCTTTGTTAAAATCAACAAAAGTGGCACTTGTAGAAAAGGAGGTTTCTGTTATTCCTGATTGGTTTCCAATTTCGGTAAATGTACCATCACCATTATTGTAAAACAGTAAATTGCGTGCAAGCTGTTCATCTAAAGTAGTAAGGTAAGTTGTGACAAAAATCTCTCTAAAGCCATCGTTATCAATATCACCTGTTGTAACGCCTATCGTATTGTAAAAAGAGGTAAAAACTATGTTAGAACTAACAGATATATCTTCAAATGTTCCATCGCCGAGATTTCGATATAATTTATCTGCCTCTGTACCACTTGTTATATAAATGTCTTCATAACCATCTTTGTCAAAGTCGAAAAAAGCTGCTCCTCCTCCTATTTCTAAAACGTGTTGGTATAAATGATCAATACCTTTCTCTGCAGCTACATTTACAAATGTTTGGGCTTGTAGATTAATGAGAAAAAATACTATAGCAATTGTACAGTAGCATTTATATGGTTTGGTGCTCTTTTCTATTTTCATTGAAGCAAGATAAAGAATTTCAATAAAATCAAAAAAAGGGTAAGCGTATTTTACGCTTACCCTGACTATTTTGTGTATAATCTTTTCCAATAATTCTAGCCTACCACAGCATTAGAAAGAATCGTTCTAAACTTTTTTAGAAGACTCTGATTGGATTGGATTTACACTCAATTAATGGTATTGAGTTTTCTTTTGAGTAGTGTATGAGTTGTTTATAAACTCATACACTAACTCTTTTATTTTTTTATGTTCAACTCAACCTGAAGATTGAGCTACTTTATTCATCGTCGTTTTGACCATTCCAAGGAAATTGAGAATTGTCGCAAGCTGTAGTGTTTACGGTTATTTCTGTACTAACAGAATCAGAACAACCTTCAATAGTAGTATATGTATAAGTTACAGTCGTTGTACCTACTGCTGGATCAAAAGTAGCTGTACCATTACCTGCATCAGTTACACCATCACCTGCCCATGAACCATTGGCATCGGTTGGTAGTCCCGTTAAAGTAATTGGGGTTGCACCACCTCTAACACAAATGGGGCCATAACTACCAGCTTCGACTGTTGGAAGTGGATTCACTGTAAAACATAAATATTCCAATAGAAAATCACTGTTGTAACAACCCATATCTACATTTCCTACGTCATTCACATCATCGCCTGCTGTATCTGGTAAAA
>JAHDIP010000018.1:22751-44582 GCA_020630735.1 Saprospiraceae bacterium
AACATACATATTCCAATAGAAAATCACTATTGTAACAGCCCATATCTACATTGCCGATGTCATTCACATCATCGCCTGCTGTAGCTGGTAAAAGATCTGGAGGTGTTCCTGATGAATAGTTCAACACATAGATTCTATACTCTGTCGCCCCATCTGCTGTCAAATCTAAAGCCGTTTCTGAAAACGTACCACTTGTGTTACTTGCTTCTACTATACCATTGGCATCTGTCACTATAAACAATGTCATATCTTCTCCACTAGCATCTGCATTTGCTGTTATTGTACCATCTTCACAGATTGTTGTGTTACCAACACACATTGCTTCAACACAACTTACAATTACATTTGTTTGTGTGACTTCACATAGGGTCGTTGATTCTCTAACATATACAGTATATGAACCATCTGCTAAATTTGCAAACGATGAACCTGCTTGATATGCAGCTCCATCTATCGAATACTCTAATGTACCTGAACTTATACTTGCAACTACATCTATTGTACCTGTGCCTGAACCCATTACACAACCTGGTGTAACACTTGTAAGTACTGGCTTTGGATTTACTGTAAAACATACATATTCCAATAGAAAATCACTATTGTAACAGCCCATATCTACATTGCCGATGTCATTCACATCATCGCCTGCTGTAGCTGGTAAAAGATCTGGAGGTGTTCCTGATGAATAGTTCAACACATAGATTCTGTATTCTGTCGCCCCATCTGCTGTCAAATCCAAAGCCGTTTCAGAAAACGTACCCGTTCCATTACTTGCTTCTACTATGCCATTGGCATCAGTCAAAATGAACAAGGTCATATCTTCTCCATTGGCACTCGCACTTGCTGTAATTGTACCATCCTCACAGATTGTTGTATTATCTACACAAGTCATTGCCCTAACAGTAAAACAAGCATATTCTGTAGCAAAATCATCTACATTATAACAGCCTGCAATAGCAGAACCTAAAGTACTTACATTTTCGGTATCAGCAGGTATAGGACTTGGAGGATTTGCAGTATCATAATTTAACACATAAACACGATACTCCGTCACTCCATCTGCCATTAAACCAATTGTACTTTCATCAAATATTCCTGTATTATTGCTTGTTATGACAACTCCAGCTGCATCTGTTAGAAAGTACAAGTTAGCATCCTCCCCCATCATTGTTGTTGTTACTGTAGCTGTACCATTGTCAGCTAAGGTACCGCTAGATACGCATATAGCTTTTAACTGTGTAGTAAAGCACAAGCCCAAAGTAACAATAAACAGAAGTTGGACTAATATTTTTATATTATATATCTTTCTTGTCATAATCAAGGAATTAAATAGTTATTATGATTAACAATAAAAATTACGCTTACTAAAGTTTTACTTTCCTTCGCTCATATTTTATATATGAGCGAAGGTTTTCTCTTCTAATTATCAAGACTTCATAACTATGAAAAGCGCATTCCTTGATTAATTACTACCTGTAATAGTTAATGTACCATTGTCTGCTCCACAAATTATAAAATCATACATTACTTCTAAACAACCTGCTGTTATAGCAGGGTAAGCAGGATCCACACCTCCATTAGGAGAAACACCTGCATTGCCATCGTCATCAGCTGTATAAGTCATGGTAACAGTATGAGTACCTGAACCTGCTGTAGCTGGAGTAAAAGTTGTACCTGCAACACCTGTACCTGCAAATAAAAACATTTCATTTGTTAATGAAGGTGTTGAACTTCCTGTAAGTGTAACTGCAGGATCTGAAACATTATAATTTCCACCCATTGGAGTAAAATCAACTACAGGATATGCACATTTGTTAGAACCACTTCCATTTGCAATTGGTGCATCAACACCAGGAGTACCACCAGCATTATAAATTTCGTAATTAGCAGTATAACCTGCATTGTCTGCATGTTGGAAAGTAGGGCTAGCATAACCACCAGCTCCTGCATCATAAGCTAATTGTAAAGGAAGAGGCCCAACTAAACCATTTACATCACCTACAATTGATGTTACATAAACATCGAAACCTGCAGGGCCAGAAACACCAAAGACCTCATCAAAATTTCCATCAGCACGGCAAGAACAAGGATCAAAGAAACCAAATGTAAAAGTTGGAACTGGAGGGCAAGTACCAGGAGTAGTTGTAATACTACTAGTTGGGCTTGACATTGTCATATCATTATCACAAAGACAACGAGTCTCTACTGTAATAGAATTTGCTTGATCATAAGCAGGTAATGTGGTTGACCATGTTGTTCCTCCATCTGTTGAATATTGTAAAGTTGAAAGAGTTGGGCAAGCTGTTGCAGGGGCTGCTATAACTCCACCTCCATCTGAACCAGTTGTACCACCTGGAGTACTACATGTACTTTCAGAACTAATAACTGCTGCTGGAGCTGCTGCTGTTAAATCAGGACATGCAGAACAAGGGCCAGGAGTAGTTGTAATGCTACTTGTTGGGCTTACTTGGGTATCATCAAAATCACAAAGACAACGAGTCTCTACTGTTATAGAGTTTGTTTGATCATAAGCAGGTAATGTGGTTGACCATGTTGTTCCTCCATCTGTAGAATATTCTAAAGTTGAACCTGTAGGACAAGCTGTAGCAGGAGCAGCTATAACTCCACCTCCATCTGAACCAGGAGTACCTCCTGGAGTACTACAAGTACTTTCTGAACTAATAACTGCTGCTGGAGCTGCTGCTGTTAAATCAGGGCAAACACATATAGCCATAGCTGTAGTTTGATTTACAGGACAAGAAAAAGCAGTACCGACTAAGGTTATATCATGACATCCAACTCCTGCTACAGCAGGATCGAATGTACAATTCGCTCCGTCTGTAATACCTGGGCCACTACATGTGAAACTCGTACCCGTAGAACCATTAGCTGGGTCTGTAGTAAGGTTTACAGCTGCATCTGTATCTGCAAAATTGGTAGTCCCTGTAAAATTAATTAATGGTGCTCCTAAGGCTGCAGTATTACCGCCGTTAGGAGATAAAGTTACATTATTGTTCGCATCATCTAAATAGTTCGTAATCATTAAAATATATACTTCACCAGCCACTACTCCTGGAACTTGTACATCTTCACTAGATGCTGCTGAATAGCTACAATCAGGAATTGGTCCAGTAGGTAAATTACCTGCACAGTTTCCTGTAGGAGAAGTAAATGGTCCCCAAATTGCAAAATCAACATCAGCATCATCATCTGTTGTTGTAGGATCTGGCCCTTCAGCAAGTATATTTATATCCAAATCACCTGATTGTGAAATAGTTAGTGTATAAAAATTAGGGCTTGGAGAATCTCCAAGACAGTCAATTGCTCCTAAATCAGCACCTCCTGTTCCAAGAGGGAAACTAGTATTTGGATCGCAAAGAACTTCAGAAGATCCACAGGTAGTTCCCTGTCCTAAAAGGCTAAAAGATATAGCGCTACATATTACAAGTAGCAATGAAAATTTAGAGAATATAATTTTAGTCATTTTATTAAAATTTTGTGTTATTATCAAATTAATTTCTACTATTAAGGTTGGGTTATTTAATAACACCTTCTATCCCCAACTCTTTCAATTTTTGCTTCACGACTTGAGGAGAATGCTTCTCCGATACTTTTAGTACAACTGTACGAGAGTTATTATCGTAAGTGAATCGAAATTGAAAATTTTCTTTGGAAAGTTTTTGCTTTGTACTTTTAAAATGATTTTTGAAGTCTTGACTTGGTTCTGAATCAATCTTAAATGTGTAAACATTTGTATTAGTACGTGCATCTTTTGAAGTCTTAACCTCCTTTGCATCAATTGGTTGTACACTTGCTTGAGCATATGAATTAATAGAGAAAAATAACATAAACGCAAAAAGTGAACAAATTTGAAGAAATATTCTTTTTTTCATTTTTAAATCTTTTTTTTAAATGTGATAGAATATATAATTTAGTTGTTATGAATTCGAAGTCAAATACTTAAATTACAGTTTATAAGAATTATATAAACAAAAAAATAAAGAAATACTAACACATTTAAAACCTAAACAAAAGGACTATATATGATAGTAATATCTATATACAATTAGTAACACTATAAAAGTGTTCTAATAAAATTAGAGTCATAAAGATTTATGGGAAATTAAAGATATTGGAATGGAAAGGTCAAAATATAATTAACTATTATACAAAGGTACGATAAAGTATCCAAACAAATAATACCCTAAACAGGGTATTTTGTTCTGCATAAAAATGTAAAATTTATATTTCAAAAAAAGTAATCAAAGTTATATTTTAGCAAAATGCGAATAATAAGAGCATTAGAATGAATCGAAATTAGAACCCTAGAAAATATATTAATAGGATATTAGAATTAAGAACAATGGAAACTCGTTAGAAAAATTTATTTAATCAAAAACCTTCTATAATATTCTGCTCGGTCAGGCTTATTAATAGCTTCACAAGCCATTATAATATTTTGAATCATTTGAGAATTATATATTCTTTTTTCAATTGCTTTATCCCAATACGAAAATGCTTCATTATATTTTGATTGAGTAAATAATAATCTAGCCATTTCATCATAAAATGCAATCTGTTCGGGAAATAAATCAATAGCCTCTTTTAATGTATTTTCTTGCTGGCTAAAGTTTTTAACTGTATTATGGAGTCTAGACTTATTTAGCAAAGATTCTTTGATAAAGGATTTTATTACCGTATCTTTTTTTAATACAATATCATAACAGGTAATGGCTTCGTTGTATTTACCTAATTTCTCTTTTGCTTTAGCTAGATTAAACCAACTAGTTACTCTATTTGAATCCCTATGAATGGCTTCTAAAAAGTATTTTTCAGCATTTTGAAAATCATTTTTAAGAAATTGAAGAAAAGCTAGATTATTCCAAGAACTTGATACACCATCGTAAATGGAATTGGCTTTCAAATAATATTTTTCTGCTTTAGCTATAGTTTCGGGATTAGGATCTTTCTTGACATCCTTAAAATATTCATTTCCCATCATAAAGTTCAACTTAAAAGAATCTTCCCCGTACTTAACATCTCTTTCCAATATTGTTCTGCCATTATACCAATCTTGATTTCGATCTATCACTTTTAAGGATGATAAAAAAATCATAAACAAGATAAGTATTAACGAATAGTAATTGTAATTTATTTGCAAATTGGATGTGTCATTTTTTATAGGAATTTTAAATAATTTAAAAATTAAAAATGCCAATATAAGTCCAAAAAATAGTACAGCTGAAAACATAAATCGATCTGCAATTATTCCTGGTGCTTTTAATAGTAAATTGGAATAAATGCCTAAACATATTGCTAAGCCTAAAATACCAAACGCTAATATTTTTTCTTTCTTTATATTTAGTAAAGCAACGACAAGGGCAATCAAGCAAACTAAGGCTGTCAGCCAAAATATTGGATGCTTGAAGCCTATAAAATGTACAGTATCATATCCGTAAAAACATAATAATGGATGTGGGTAAAACAATAAATATATGTAGTGATATGTAGTGTTAAAAACATTAGGAATTAGAACATCTAATCCTTTTTCATAAAGTAAAGGTGCTGTGTAATAGGAGAATTTAATCCCAGCCTTTCCTTTAGCAATTCCCATAAATTTAATCCATCCTATATATGATATAAATGCCAATATAAGTTGAGTAGTAATGATCAATAATTGCTTAATAGAGATTTTTTTTAAAATAAAAAAGGCAATAGGTATTATAAAAATAAAATAGACTGAAGTGATTTTAGCAAAAAAACTAAAAAAAATTGCTACAAAGCCTAGTATTTGATATAGCATTGATCTGTCTTTTCTAATGAAACTTTTTAAATAAAAATAGAATGAAAGCATTACTAAAATAAAACTCAGTAATTCATCTCTACTTTTTAGATTATTTACTACTTCTGTATGGATAGGATGGATTAAAAATATAATAGTAGTTAGTATAATAAGCGTAAAATATCTTTTGCCTAGTAAGATCAATAATACTTTTACTACTAAAATACAACAAATAACATATAATAATATATTTATTAAATGGCTACAAAAAGGGCTCTTGCCTAAGACAGATATCTCTAATATATAGCTAACTGTCACTAATGGACGATATGGCGATTTATCTTTAACATTTTCTTGTAGCTTAAGATCTAAACGATTGGTGAGTACTGTTGGTATATTTTTTAAACCTTCATCTACATATTTGTTATTTATAAGCGTATCATCTATAGAATACTGATTAAAAAGAGTATTACCATAAAAAACAAAACATAATATAAAAATACCTAGATAAATTGGTCGTAATGATTGCAACTTAATGGTCTTCATAAAAAAAATTTACTTTCCTTTGTTTACAAACTCTTGCTTAATTTCACTATATCTTATAGGTTCTGAAAATAACATAAAAGCTCCTCCAATTGCTATCGGTACTATCATCAATATTCTGATAAAAATGGCAATGGCTGATCCTATTTCTAAAGGGATATTAAAAAGCGATAATAAAGATGCTATTGATGTTTCTTGTACTCCAATTCCTCCTATACTAATTGGAAGAGTAGTCACTATTTTACTAATAACTAGAACAAATAATAAATCATACCAATAAACGTCATATTCAAATAATTGGATAATATATCCAAATGCAAGTACTTGAAATATGTAAAAAAAAGATGATAAAACAACCAAATAGAAAAAGAAAGGCTTATCAAAATAACTACTTGATTCTTTCAATTTTTTAATAATTTCATTCTTTCTCCTTAATATTTTATGCCGAAATAGATAAAGTAAAATACTAAAAAAAATAAGCAGAACACTTAACATTAGTAATACATAAAAATCAACACTTTTTCCTTGAATATCTTGAATTGGAAAAAAAGTTAAAAGTCTTTCTGAATTAAATATTAAATAAAAAAAAGCAAATAAAATAATAGCGATAAACCCTGTCAACCTATTTAAGAAAAGAATCAAAAAAATAGGTGCCCAAGATAAATTCGTATTCTTTTTTATAAAATAACCTTCTACAACATCCTTTCCCAAATTAGGTAATACTGTTTTACTTAAAAAAAGTCCTATAAAAGTAGCTTTTGTTATCCTTGTAAAAGGAATTTTATGCAACTTGGTAGTAATAGAATATAATTTATAAGTTGATATTGGGTGAGTTGAGCTTATAAAAAAAAATACTATAATGGTTAGAAGTGGTATTTTATCAAAAGTAAATACATTAGTAATCAGTTTTAAATCAACCTGAGAAAATATCCAAGTTAGTAAAAAAATAGTTACTCCCCATTGTATATATTTAAACATTATCGTATTTTTAAAACTTGAATCTCAAACATATCATGCAATATACTATAAATAAGCACATAATAAAAGTCCAAATTGAAGGGAAAAAATCCTTTGGAAAACCCATCGTTTTATCAGAACTTGATGACAATTTGATTAAAAATACTTCATGGAATGAAAAAGGGTTTTCTATTTTACCCTTTCTTAATAAAGAAAAATTCGAAGAGCTATTTTTAGGTCTACGAAAATTGGTAATAAATAATTTAGCCAATATTGGAATTCCAGTTGAGCCTAATTTTAAATTAGAAGATTATCATAAAGTTATCCGTACAGATCTTTTACACACTAATTTTTTAAACGAAATTAAGCTCTTTAGTGCCAATGCATTCCCTTTAAGTATCCGTTTGATTGAAGAAAAAATATCTGAGTACTGTAAAATCCCTTTAACTTGTAAAAATCCCCTTACTGGTCATAAAGTATTTCATATACGGGTAGTCCGACCGCAATCCAATGATAATAATCCATTACATAGAGATGTATGGATAGATCGTTTGCGTAATGCAGTCAATATATACCTTCCTTTGGCTGGTAGCAATGAGCTTTCGTCCTTATGCGTCGTTCCTAACAGTCACCTTTGGCTAGAGTCCGAAATAGAACGAACGATGGAAGGTGCTTTAGTAAATGGTAGACCATTTACCGTTCCTGCTGTAACGGATACTGTCAAGCCCTTAGATATAAAACGTCCTTCTCCAAAACTCAATGAGGTGCTCATTTTTTCTCCTTATCTGATTCATGGTGGAGCTGTTAATCTTAATCCAGACAAAACACGTTTTTCTTTGGAAATGAGATTTTGGAGAGTTTAGTTATATAATCAACAAATAATATTAGTATAAACCATGCATATTAATACACCTATTTTTTTTATAGTTGGAAGAGGCAGATCTGGAACAACTCTTTTAAAATCTTTATTAGATGCAAATCCTTATGTTTCTATACCCCATGAATCTGCTTTTATAAAACACCTTTATAAAAAGTATCAATATACAAATTTATGGACACCAGCTTTAGTCGATAAGTTTATAGACGATTTATATACAGAAAAGTTTTTTGAAATAGTCTGGAAATTAGATAGAAATGATTTAAAAAAAAGTATTCTAAACCATGGACAAGAATTAACGTTTCAACAAGTCTGTAAAATTATAATATCAAATTATAAATCCATTTATCCAAAAGAAAAAATAATGATAATTGGAGATAAGAATCCGAGAAATTCTTTGATTACAGAAGATTTGATACAATTATTTCCTGAAGCAAAGTTTATATATATCATTAGAGACTATAGAGATAATGTAGCTTCACATATTAAAGCCAATTTTGACAACAGTAAAGCTCCTTCTCTAGCCTATTTTTGGTTGAAATTTAATAAATATCTATCAAAATGTGCAAAAAAATATCCAGATAAATTTTTTACAATTAAGTATGAAACACTTGTTTCTGAACCACAAAATCAATTACAAAATATCTGTAGTTTTTTAGATATACCTTATATAGAATCCATGCAAGATCATAGTACTTTATTTAAAAAAGAGTACAAAAATATTTTACCTACTGAATTAATAGAACGATATCATTCTAGTTTATTAGAACCTATCAATAATACAAAAATCGATTCATGGAAACAAAAGCTAACTCAAAAACAAATTATTCAGGCAGAGATTATAGCAGGAAAAAAAGGAGAGGAGTTAGGTTATAAAAGAAGTAAAAAAAAATATAATTTTTGGGACTATATTGTGCTCTCGCCCAATTTATTTTTTGGAATAGTTCATTCTCTTTTTGAAGATACTTTTAATAAACTCTCCTTAACCTATCAGCTTTGGATTAAAAACCAAATTGGAAAGATGACACATTTTGAAAAAGAGTTTATGGAAACTATGAAAAAAGGATAATTATAATAGATAAATATTATCACACAACCCCTATAGTTCGTACTAGTTTTTCCAGGAAAAAATTAACTTTCGGTGGTAATTGATACCGATGTTCATCGATATAAAAATTAAGGATTGCTTTATAATAAGCTAATCCATTTATCAATTTAGGAGACGTCTTCTCAATAAACATTTTGTCTTTAAAAAATAAATTTGATGCATTTTGACAAATAGCATCAATAATTCCCTTTTGAGATACATTTATCCGTTCCCTCCATTTATTTACTGCTGTTGAATTGATTGGACGGCTTAAATCTCCAAACTTTTTCTTTGCCCTTTCATTATTCATTAAAACTGGATCATCTTTTAAGGAAGTCATTAAGTCTTTATAATAACTCTTATATACAGTATAATCATAATCTGTTCCCACAGATAGAAAATTCAAACATTTTTGTATAGTTTCCTCTGGTGACTGTAATAAGTCCTTATAAAAAATGGGCAATACATTATTTTTATACTTTACTGTAAACTGATAAAACCGTTTATTAACTAATTCCCAATATTTAGCAAAATATTGAATATTTTGAGAGGACCCTGTACCACTAGATACTCTTGAAGACACAGCATCTCGATGATTTCTAATTATTCCTATACATTTTGCTGTAGGACATATTTCAAAAAGTTTATCAAGATGCTGAGTATACACAGGATTTTTTTCCAAAATTACTTTTGGCTTTATAGTCTTGATCCCTAAAATAGAAATACTACGATATAAAAACATTATTGCCTGAGAATAGTCTTCAATATTATTTGATTGAATAAAAACATCAATAACCTTTTTGTCCATTTGAACAATTCTATCAAAAATTCCTTGCGCTGTAATCAATCTTTTATGTTCAAGATAATCGATAAAATCTTTTGAAAGAGCAAATCTATATTTTTTAAGCCTGAAATCTTTTTTTTCATATTTTTTCTTAAAAATCAACATAAACTTATACTCAAATAGTCCATGTATTTCTGGATGACATAACAAAATAGACATCAAAAGTGTAGTTCCAGAACGTGGTGCTCCTACAATAAAAGCGAGATTAGGTTTTATATTTGCATCAAACAATTTCTAAAAATTTAAGCTGTTCTAAAATGTTTGAACCAGTATATCATTTTAAGAATAAACAATTGTAATTTACCTAAAATAGGAAATCTATTTTTTATGCTTATCAAGCATAAATACATACAAATCTTAAAACATAGACTACGTTTTTGATTGGCAAATTCAGGATTAATTGTATCAATAATCAAAATTAATCTAGGTTTATCTGTCTTATTCCAAGCCGTATGTCTATAAGCATCACAGAAACCTAAAACTTTTCCTTCTTCCCAAGATCGCTGCTCCCCCTCTACTTCAAAGCCACAACTCGGCAATTGATCAGGAATATTAAGACCAAAATGATAACGGAAAAAAGCATCTGTATCTCCATTGTGCGGGATTATCGTTGTGTTAGGTCCCATTAAGCTTAAGCAAGCAGAAGTACAGTCAGGAATTTTTTTCAAGACTTTTACCAAGTTAGGACATTTCCTTATGTTCTTAAAATAAGGCACTAAAAAGAAATAAAAATATTGTAATTTCCAACTCCCTCTGACCATATATCCTTGAAAAAAAGTCTCCATCCCAGAATCATCTTTAGCCAGTAATTCATCTATTTCTTTTTGAATGATTGGAAAGTTTTGTTCTAATTCTTTTACCCATTCTACATGCTCTAAATCAAAAAAATATGGTATATCACTTTCAAATTTCATTTTTTCCACAGAAATAGTTCCATCTGGATTTATTTGCCCATTCTGGCTTGCATACCAAGGAGTCTTTTTTTCTTTACCAAACATATTTGTATTGAAGTTTTCAAATAAAGTTCAATGAACTATATTTGCTATTTTCTCTAATTATAAAAACCTTCCAATCAGCTTAATAAAAGGGTTGAATACTCTTACTCCTAAACCCAAAGAAGTAATCAGAGATGCTACATTTTTATTAAAAATATTATATCTATATAACTTTAATTTATAAAAACCTGCAAGTACTAAAAGTGAAGCAATGATGTTGCTAGTGATTTTTTTCTTTTCTTTCTTATGATAATCCTTTATAAAATCAAAAATGATAACATATCTGGGCTCATTAGAATGATTCCATGCTTTATGAACATGTGCATCACAAAATAACATTACTTTTCCTTCTTTCCATGCTCTTTGTTCATCTTGAACTTGAAATCCGCAGTCGGGAAGTCCTATAGGTACAGTTAAAGGAAAATGTCCTCGTACTATTGCATCTGTATCACCATGATGCGGTTTGATAGAAGCATTTGCATCTAAGCGACTAATTGATACAGCAACTAAGCCTGGAATGGACTTAAAAAAAGACATTGTTTTTGGGAAAGGTTTTGCCGATTTCGTTTTTTCAATTCCCCAAACCATCATAGCATAAGTTTGCCAATCTTGAGGACTATCAACTAAACCTTCATGGAAATATGGATTTAAACTAAATCCTCTTTTTCTTAAAAAAAGTTCGATTTCTTCTTTTATAATATTGAAGTTCGATTCGATTGTTGAAACCCAGGAATAGTTGTCTGTATTATAAAAAGAGGGTTCATCTCTATCATAATCAGCTGTGGTAACATCTATCTTACCGTCATTACTTATTTCGATATGTTTATAATGATACCAAGGATTCATTTCAAAAATGGATGTAATTATTAAATACTCTTTGCTTGCTTTTGCAAATAATCATCCAACCTTCCTGTTTCTGCTAACTGTATCAGATTGAAATCTTTATTAAACAATTTCCAAGATTTATAAAAGTTAGGGTTGGTAGCAAACAACTCCAAAAAGTAATATAAAGGACTAATTTTGAAGGAATAAAAAGGCGCCATCCATCTGAAGCCTACGCCAATAGAATCTACTACATTTTCAACTGCATGCCACATAAATGGAGGATTCCATAATATATCTCCTTTTTTCAATACAAACTCATACTTGTCAATATGGAAATATTCAGGGTAATCTTCAAAATTTGGGTTAAAAGCATCAAAAGGACGACCATTTTTATGTCCCATTTTATTTGGAGCATTTCGATAAAGATTTCTAACTGGATTAGGATTTACAATTGGCGTATAATACACATCATATAAGACCCAGCGTTTTTCACCATAAGCTTGTACAAACAAATTGGGAGCACTGGCATTATGTATGGGTGTATTTTTACCTCCACCTCCAATAAAGACTTGAAATGTAGAACCTAAATTAAAATTTTGTCTTCTATCTTTAAACCACTGATAATCAAAATCAGCAATATGTTCAGGATGACGAGATAATAATGGGTAGAAACGATAATATTTGGAACCTTTTCCTTTAATATCAGCAATAATATCTCGTAACGTGAGGACTTGATAGTCCTCATGTATATTATTTTGATCGACCATTACGATTTCATCATCACCATGCAAATCATTAAAATAGTCTAATGACCATTTTTGGCAACAGCCCCAATCTTTAGCTTCACCATCAAAAATGACAGGAATACCTTTACTCCTATAATGGTTTTTGAACTCTTTTAAAGATAAATTTTTTCTTCTATCAATCTGAATTTCTTTACCCGGTCCTCTTTCTTTTAACCTTTTTAAGATAGAATCTTCTAACTTTTTCCGTCGTTCATTAAACATAGAGTCAACTCTATGTTTACCTAGAAAATGGTCAAAAAACTGAAAAGTGCCGTATCGTAATCGTTGTGTTATAGAAAAAGCTTTCATGATTTTAAAATTAAATACAGACCAAAATCTATGATTCTATTTTGGATTTATCTTTTTGATCTTTTAAATATTTTTTCAAATGATTTGTCTCTGCAAGATGAAGCAGATTTATATCTTGCTTAAATAAATTCAATGACTTTAAAAAATTAGGTTTCTCTGTCATCAAATCCAATAAAAAATAAGTAGGGGAATATTTCAAACAATACCAAAGTGGCACCCAACGATATCCAACACCAATGCAATCAACTGGATTTTGAACGGCATGCCAATAGTATGGCGGATTCCATAAAATATCTCCAGCTTCTAGTTCTGTTTCATAAATATCAATATACTTATAGATAGGAAACGTATCATAATCAGGATTAAATGGATCGAATTGTTTTCCATTAACAGTAGGTGCATCACGATGGAAATTTCGAGCAGGGGCTGGATCTACTATAGTAGAATAATGATCAGAAAAAATTCGCCATTTTTTCTTTCCATAAGCTTGCACAAACAAGTTGGGACTAAATGAACTATGCAAAGGGGTTCCAGTACCAGCTCCACCAATAAATACTTGAAACGCTTCTCCAATCGTATCTTTTTGACGACATTCTCTCAACCATTTGTAATCAAAATCTGCTATATGTTCTGGGTGACGAGTTAATAATGGATAAAAACGATAGTATTTTCCCATTCCATCTCTTATTCCATCAATAACTTCACCTAAAGTTGTTGTTTGATAACCGTTTTTAAAGTTCATATAATCCTTCATCACTATTTCGTCATCACCATGCAAGTCTTTAAAAAATTCAAGAGACCAATTTTTACAGCTATCCCATTTTTTTGCAAACCCTTTTAAAACAACAGGTTTATAAGTATTGAGGTATTTTGGTTTAAAGTCATCTATAGAAGATAATTCTATTTCTGGTATTGGGTAAATACCACCTTCTACATTTTGATTTTCAAAATGCTCTATGATTGATTCATGTATTTTTTTTCTACTGAATAAATATTTATCTGTACGATTCCGTCCTAAGAATCGATCAGAAAATTGTATTCTTGCATATTTCCTTTGTATCGAAGCTGGTATGTTAATCATATTTTTCATCTTAAAATTAACTTTTAGATAATTTTCGTTCTTTTTCTTCTTTTAAATACTTATCAATATGATTGGTTTCAGCTAGATGAATAAGATTTGTATCTTTCTTAAAGTAATTTATTGTAGCTATAAAATTTGGTTGTTTTGTAATAAGGTCTAATAAAAAATAGTTTGGAGATGCTTTAAAACTAAACCATAAGGGAACCCAACGATATCCAACACCGATACAGTCGGTTGGATTTTGAACAGCATGCCAATAATAAGGCGGATTCCATAATACATCTCCTGGTTCTAAATCAGCCTCATACATATCAATATATTTATACAAGGGGAACGTTTCATAATCTGGATTGAAAGGATCAAATACTTTATTATTTCTTGTAGGAGCGTCTCGATGAAGGTTACAAGCAGGTTTGGGATCTACTATTGTAGTATAATGAGGAGAAAATATCCGCCAAGTTTTTTTACCAAAAACTTGAACAAATAAATTAGGACAAATAGAATTATGAAGTGGCGTACCTGTTCCTTCTCCTCCAATGAATACTTGAAAAGCTTCTGCTAAAGTATCTTTTTGTTTGCAGTTTCTCAACCATTTATAATCAAAGTCAGCTATATGTTCAGGATGTCGAGTAAGTAAAGGATAGAAACGATAATATTTTCCCATTCCGCTCCTAATGCCTTCAATTATATCTCTTAGATAAGTTCTTTGATAACCATTATTAAAATCACTATAATCCATCATCACAATTTCATCATCACCATGCAATTCTTTAAAATAATCTAAGGACCAATTTTTGCAACAATTCCAGTCTTTAGCAAGTCCTTTTAATATAATAGGGGTATATGTATTTAAATATTTCTTTTTAAACTCTTTATAAGAATTCACTTCTACTTTAGGAAGTTTTATTAATCTTCCTTCTCTTCCTTTCTTTTCAAAAAATTGTTCAATATTATCATGAATATTACTTCTAGTATTTGTCCATTTATCAACGCTCTTCCTACCCAATATGCGATCAGCAAATTGAACTCCAGCATACTTAAGTTGCAAAAAGCTAGGAATTATATTTTGTGTAGTAATATCCATAGGAATTAATTAAAATAGTAATCAATTTTCAATTGATTCGACAATAAAATACTTGGGTTTATTGAGTAGTTTTTGGTAAATCAAAGCTAAAAAATTTCCTATTGCACCTAAAGCAATAAAAGTCAATCCATTTAAAAATAAAAAAATCAAATTTGATACCTGATACCCCATTGGAAAAGATTCTACCCCAAACCTCCGATAAAGAATCAAGATGAAACCAGAAAAAGTCATCATTACAAGTCCAAAATAGACAAATAATGCTAAAGGATTTACAACAAACTTAACCAAGGTTTGGAAAAAAACTTTAATCTTAGAGAAAATAGTATTCCCACTGTGTCCTTCCAATCTTTCTGAGTGTTTTACTTCAACATAGTATATATGCTTACTTGAGGTTACCCATGTAAGAAATAAGTTTTGTTCTTCAAATAACCAATTATTATTGTTATCCTTAGGTATCCATTTTCTATCAAATAGTCTAAAACTAGAATTTTCTAATTTATAATCCATTTCTCTTAGAAAAAAACGAATAAAAAAAGTCTTTGCCCAGAGTGATCCCCAATTTTTAAGAAAATTTTGCTTTTTCTTTGTGACCCCAAAAACAATACTTATATCACCTTTATTATATCTATCCAATAATAATAACATATCTTGAGGAGCATATTGCAAATCATCATCCATTGTCATGATAAGTTCTCCTTTAGCTTGATGTAAACCGCATAAGGTAGCAGAAACTTGTCCAAAATTTTTACTTAATCGAAAAAGTTTTATGTTAAATATAGAATATTCTATTTTAAGCTTTTTTAAAATATCCCAACTATTATCTTTGCTACCATCATCTACAAAAATCCATTCCATCTCATTAATTAAGAATGAAAAAGAATTTTTTAATTCGTCAAATAATCTACTTAGTGATTGGGATGAATTGAATACAGGAATTACCAAAGAATATTTGATGGTAGTATTCATTCTATTATCGGATTGTGCATATAAAATTACAATTTTTTAAGCAAAAAAGATAGTCTAAAAATAAATATTCATCAACTCTAAAGTTCTCATGTTCGTTTTAGACTAAAATAAGGGGCGATTTTATCTTTGTATTTTACAAAAAAGTCGCTAATCTTATCACTTATTGCTGATTTATTACTTTCTAAGACTATTTCTTGTGTTCTATACTTTCTTTGAAGAATACTTTTCAGTTTTTTTGTCTTTGTACTATATACATCAGGATATAGACTATAAGTACTAAATATCATATCATTGGCTTGGTCTTCATCTTTTTCAAAACCAAGTTGCTTATTATAATTAATAGCGATTTGATTTCGATTAAGAATAGTACACCTTATTTTTTTTAATTGATAAATGTAAAACCCAAAATCAATTGAACAAAGAGAAGCACTTACTGGAACAAAAGTTGTTAATACATCAGTATCCCATATAAAAATTCCAACCTCCATTTCTTGTTTATCAGACATATAATCTTTACCATTGACAAGCCCTACACTATTGCCATTGTACTCAATGATGAAATAAAAATTCAAAGAATTATTGATAGATTCAAACCATTGATATTGATTTTCTCTGGTAATATTAGCATGAATCACCATGTGTTTTTGTATAGATTGGTGGTTACGCCAATATCGAACTAGTTCGATATCTCTTAATTCAAGTCTTCGTAATATTACTCCATATTTATTAATATACATAATCAAACATTTGAGCCTGCGAGGAAACCTCCATCCACAATCATATTCGTACCTGTTACCCATTTCGAAGAATCAGATAATAGATACAAAATAGCATTTGCAACATCTATAGGTTCTCCGAAACCTAATGGATGTGTTGTTTCTCTATTTTCTTGGACATTAAGTAATTCTTTTGACTGCTCTAAAACAGGAGTTTTAACCATTCCAGCACAAATGCAATTGGAGCGTATTTTTTTAGATGCATATTCCAGTGCTAAGGTTTTGGAATAAGCCTCTATGGCAGCTTTGGAGGCTGCATATATTGCTCCTCCTTTATATGGATATTTTGAAGCAACGGAAGAAATAAAAACAATGGAAGCACCTTTGTTTATCTTCTTTTTCCTCAATAAATAACTCGTAAGTAAAATACTTCCAAAGGTGTTAATTCCAAATACTTCTTGTATATGTTTTTCAGTTATCATCTTAACTGGACATAATTTCACAACACCTGCACAATGCACTATCCCGTCAATCTTTTCTATAGTTTCTATTAAAGCATGAATCGATATTTCTTGATTTAAATCTGCAATAATCTTATCATGCTGGGCAAAAGTACCGAGTTGGTTATAAGTATTTGATAGTCTTTCTTCATTTCTACCTGTTATGAAAAGAGAAGCTCCTTTTTCAGCAAGCAAAGTTGCCACTGAAGCACCTATCCCCGAAGATGCCCCTGTTACTAAATATTTTTTTCCTTCTAGTTTCATTTTCAAAAGATTCCCTTTATCCAAATTCTATAATTGGATGTATGATAGTATTAGATAGATTCAATAATACACTTCCCCATGATAGACCAACGCCAAAACCACTAAGCACACATTTTTTTGTTTCATTTTGAAAAGTTGAGCTATCCAAACACTCTACAATTGTCAATGGTATAGAAGCAGAACTTGTATTACCGTATTTTTGAATACTATATAATACTTTTTGCTTCTCAATACCAAGCTTACGGCGTATTGTTTCATTAATCAATTTATTTGCTTGATGCCAAATAAAAAAATCAACTTCAGAAACATCAGTATTGGCAAAAGCTAATACTGATTTTATATTAGGGGCTACTTCTTTTAAAGTAAAATCAAAGACTTTTTGTCCATCTAATTTCAAGTATTTATCTTCTTCATTAAATTCTTTATTGGGTCTGCTTTTAGTTCTGCCACTACCTTCTCTCATAATAATTGCATCATGACCTGAGCCATCACTTTTAAGACTATAAAATGATTCATTAGTAAAAGAGCTGGTCAATTCTAAAAGAGTTGCAGTTCCAGCATCACCAAATAAGGGAACCGTAGTTTTATCCAATTTCATCACTCCTTGGGAAGAAACTTCCCCTACCAGTAATAATCCTTTTTGAATACTCATAGATTTCATCATGGCCATAGCTACTGATAAACCATATACATAACCTGAGCAACCTAGGCAAATATCAAATGCAACACAATCATTTTTTAAGCCTAATTTATCTTGGAGTATAATACTTGTGGCAGGTAAAAAATAATCGGGACTCTGTGATACAAATACTAATAACTTTATTTCTTCTTTTTTCCAACCTTTTTTCTCGATCAAAGAATTAGCTGCTTTTTCACATAAATCGGAAGTACATATTCCTTCTTCAGCATATCGCCGTTCTGCTATACCTGTTGTTTTAATTAAAAGTTTTTTTTCTTTTTCAGATAAAAACTCTATGTCTTTATTGTACCTAACTTCTTTAGGTACACAAGCACTTATACCAGCTATACGAACACCATTTTGCTTATGTAGAGCCATAATTAAGCTGTCACTTTATTACATACAAGATCAAAAATATCTTCAGGAGTCTCACACTTTGACAACTCAACACCTGTGATTGTGACATCATACTCAATATCAACCATAGCAATAACTATAAGAGCATACATGGAGCCCCAATCTTCTAAATCCTTAATTTTGGTATTAGGTTGAATAAGATGACTTTCAATTTCGTCTTCAAATTCTTCTCGCAATTTTTCTATAAAATTATTTAAGTTCATATTCGTGTCTATTTTATAATTTAATAACTGTTCCTGCCCAAGATAAGCCAACTCCAAATGCTGCAAAAAGAATGGTATCACCTCTTTTTGCTTTGCCTTGTCTCATGGCATCAGCCAAAGCAATTGGAATACTACTTGATACAGTATTTCCTACTTCTGCAATATTTACAAAAAATTTATCTTCTGGTATTTTTAGTCTTTTTCTAAGTTTATTCAATAAGAAAAAGTTGGCTTGATGGAAAATAAAAAGGTCTATATCTTCCATTACAACTCCATTTTTTTCTAAAATCTTGCTCACTAATTTTGGTACTGTTTTGAGTGCAAATACTAAAACCTCTGGACCATTCATCCTAAAACACTCATAGTTACTAATATTCCCATATTCGTCTGCAAAATCTATTCCCGACACTTTTCTACTAGGAAACCTAAACCCTCTATATTTCAATATCATACTCTCAACACCACTTCCATCACTTCCAAAAACATATTTACCAATATTTGACTGATTATCTTTAGTTAGATATATAGCGGCACTTCCATCACCAAAGATTGTTCTTGTACTCCAATCTCTTGAGTGCAGGTACTTTGTCAATGTTTCTGCAGTTATTATTAACACATTGTTTACCTGTTCTGTCATTATTAAACCAGCTGCGATACTTAATGAATATACAAACCCTGAGCAACCCAAACCAATATCAATTGCTCCTATATTAATAGAAAGGCCTAATCTATCTTGAATCATACAGGCCGTTGTTGGTGAAGGTTGGTCAAAACTTTGAGTACAAAAAATTAGATACTGAATTTCCTCTTTTTTTATATCGTGCTCTTCAAAAAGTTTCTCAGCAGCTTTAACCGCTAGGTCAGATGAAATATCAGCTTCATCTGAGATGTGTCTTTTCCTAATACCCGTTTTTTTATAAATTTCTTCTGCACTCCACTTATCAAATTCTTTCGATATTGACTCATTTGTCAATATCGTTTCAGGTAAATAATAAGTTATAGCTTCAATCCTAATATTCATATCTATTTTGAAAGTAATATAATTTTTTTTAAAATTATATCCTAAATTTCATTTAGAAAACAATCTCAAACAAATAATACTTTAAAATATCAATAAAAAAAGATGCCAACTATCATTGCTAATAGTTGGCATCTTAAATTATGTATTAAAATTTATATTCAAAAAAGAAAGATAATAATTAGTTATTCTTGAATCTAAAAATTATTTTCTTAATCTTTTATAAATTTCATTCTACTATCATCTAGTTACCTCCTGGTACAAGTGTACCGTTGTCACATTCGCAAATACTACATGAAGCAGGTGCTGTAGCAGTAGCTGAATCTGCACAAGCAGCAGCATCTATACTATCTTCAACATCTACTGTAATATTGCCTCCTGAAATTGGGTAAGGACCAAAACTTACAGTTGTTCCATAAGATGCGCTACCAGTAGTAGTTCCATCATCCCAATTAAAGGTTCCACTTGCATTCATTGCTGTAACATCAAGGTCAAAAGTATAGGTATCATCCGCAGGGTTATCGTCTGTGCCATTGTTGTTACAAACAACATTTGAGATTACTGCTGAGGTGATCATACATACTGGTAAAGCTGGACAAGCAGGTGTAGTAATCGTAAATGTTCCAGTACAGTTACCTGCTGTTGTTACATCAACATCAATTGTACCAGCTAAATCTCCTGGTTGTGCGGTATAAGTTGTACCATCCCAATTAGCCGTTGAAGCTCCACCTGTAGCATTTGTTGCAGTTGTACCCAATACATCTGTAGGACAAGCTACAGCAGGTGTATTTGTACAATCTACAATACCATTAACTGGCTGTTGAGCATCAGGCGTTGTCGTTAATGTAAATGTACCTAATGTCAATGTCATATCATCATTAGCTCCACTATCATCTACTCCATCATCTCCAAAACAATTGATTGTAGCAACTACCATTTCCACTAGGTTATTACAACCCGTCGGATTTGAATTAGTTGTAGCTCCAGTATAAGTAACTACTGCATCTGCATTGTCACCTAATGCTGCTGCGTTTGCTAATTCTAAGGCATCTTCCCAATCTGTAATTTCTGTCGCTAAATCTCCCGAGCATATTGTTGCTGCATCATCTGTTACTGTAATAGTTGGACAAGCTACTGCACAACCTGCACAAGTTATGGTTACATCTGCTGGCAATACACAAGCTGCAGGCGCAGCTGCAAAAAGACTTCCATCATAGCCTGAGCCTGCATCTGTAGCTGTTGCAAAAGATGTTGTAAACATATCACCATTAGTACTACAAGCTGTACCTGTTTGAGTTGCACAAACATCATTGTTTGCTGCCACTAATTGTACTGTAGGAGTACCACAAGAACTTCCATCATCTGTAATATTTGTTGTGAGAGCTGTAGGATAAACTGTAATCGTTTCTGTCATAGGTGTAACAGATATTGAACTGTTATCACTACATTCAGCAGTTGCAGTAATCGTGTATGTAATTGGACTACAAGTCATATTTGCTCCAAATACCACTCTTAGCACACCAGGATTGACATCAATAGGATTATTTAGATTTATAGTTCCAGGCATTGTTATATCCTCTATAAATACAATTCCTACTGCTGGATCTCCATTTGAATCATTAACTTCAATATTAAACGTTCCTGTTTCATTTACTCCAGGAGTACCAAAAGCAAGAGTTAAATCTGTTGATCCTGACATACAGAAATCAGTAGCATCAGCCACCATTGTAGCATCGGCTGGGCAATCTACTGGGCAATCTACTACTAGACTAAAGTCTTCCGAACAACCTTCACTATCTATAGCTGTTATAGTATATGTATTATCAGGTAAGTTACTAAATGATGCACTTCCGCCTACCGCTACTACCTGTCCACTCTCCGTATTTGGATCTGGACTGA
>JAHDIP010000018.1:44682-47473 GCA_020630735.1 Saprospiraceae bacterium
CAAAACAATAGCTTACATCACTTCCAACTACATCTATAGCTGCTCCGCAGGTCGCACAAGTTACATCCAATGTAAAATCTTGTGTACAACCTTCACTATCCACTACTGTAATTGTGTATGAATCATTCGGTAAACCTGCAAATGTCGCACTTCCGCCTACCGCTACTACCTGTCCACTCTCCGTATTTGGATCTGGACTGATATTCACTGTATAATCACCTGCCGTAGCACTTGCATCTGTCTGTGCTCCGCCTGCCGGACTAAAACTTCCTGTACCCGATGCACAATCATAACTTCCACTTCCTGTTATCTCTGGCTGATACTCTATCACAAATGGTGTTCCTGTTGCAAAACACGTTGGGTCAAATATTATATCTCCTGTAATTGCATCTATATCTATAAATGTCATCGGTACTAATGTGATATAATCACAATTCGTCCCTTCTCCATCTGTTCCATCTGCTTGACCTGGAAAATACGTATAAGCATCCGATACTGTAAAGTTTGTCGCATTTGGCGCATCATTTGGATTTGGAAATCCTGCACTATCCCAATCTCCACATATCTCTATCCATCTTACTCCTGCATTTATCGTAGCATTTGGTCCAGCATCAAAACTGTTTACTGTTATACTTGCATCTGTACCAATTACTCCTGGTGTTTCTCCAAAACAATAGCTTACATCACTTCCAACTACATCTATAGCTGCTCCGCAGGTCGCTGGACAAGGACAATTTGCTCCTACATCAATAGTTGTAGCGAAAGCAACTGCTGCACCACAACCTGCTGGTAATCCCGAAGGCATTAGCGCTAACTGTAAAGAAATTGCATCATCGCCTAAGGCATTATCACAACCTGGATCAGTTGCCATAACTGAAGCATCTACTACTACACCATCGCATTGTTCACCAGACGTTACTACTAAAGTAGAAGGCATATAAGAACCATCTGCGTTACAAGTACCAGGGGTATAAACTAGACCAGCAGTAGCTAAATAATCTGGATAAACTGGGAAGTTTACTGCTTCTGTATTATTAAAATCAAAACAGTCACCACAATCTGTACATGAACCTGCATTATTAAATTGAAATATCGGTTTGATAGTGTACCATTCAATCTCACAACTTGCTCCTGAGTGAGCTGGCGGGAATGGTGCTACAACATCACCCAAACTAGTATAATTTCCACCACAAACACTTTCTGTATTTGTAATAGGTTCTCCTGTTGCATCCGCTGTGGTAGCGATATATTGAAATTCAAATAAAGTATTACCTGCTACGACCTCATTGAAACAGTCAACGTTTGTAAGACTTATTGCAACACCTGCAGAAATATTAGCTTCCCATCCACAAGTAGCGGGATTCCAACCATCAGAAAAATCACCATCTAATGAAATATCGCAGAAATTTGCGAGTTCTGCTTCTACAACCTCAAGACAAACTTCAGTAAGTGATTCGCCCGACAAACCTGGATCTAAGTCGGTAAACTCATAGCAAACAACATAATCATTTCCTAAAACTAAATTTTCAGCATAACCTGCAAAACCACCTGCAGGTTGTGTTACAACCTCGCCATTGGAAAGTGGTGTACAATTAGCATTTTCTAATGTAATTGAAGTACCAACAAATCCAAGTGAAGTACCTGTAATGCCAGTTGGAAAGTATGCAATTTGAGTATTAGCTGCATCTGTACCACTTGCTGTAAATTGCGTACAATAAGTAACCGAACCACCATCTATAGCAGTTGGATCATTAGGAGTGGTACAACCTCCTGTAAATGGGTCCCCATCATAGCTATTAAAGTCATCAAATTCATCTACTGAACAACCACTGCCTGCAACCTCAGCACAGGTTGCTGCACAATCTGCTACTGGTGGAACTGGACAAATAACATTCATAGCGCCTCCAGTAGCTCCATCATCTGCAATACAGTTAAATAAATTAACTTGATAGCAAATAAGACCAGAAGAAGGAGCAGTAACTGTAAGTTCGGATTGAGAACCACATCCAGCTGCATCATCGCTAATTCCAAGAACTACTCCCCCGCTAGGGTCTCCATCCCACAGTGTCAGCTGAGTATCGTCCGTATTTGAGAAACCTCCACCTGCTGAAAAAGTACAAGTAGAAAAAGTATAAGAATCTCCAGGAGTAACAGAAGTACAAGCATATTGCCCATACTGTATTGTAAACTCACTATTTCCATTAGCATCTGCAAAAGCACAATCGTCAAATGTACCGATAGACGTACCTGCTGTACATTGTGCTTGTAGTTGATTGTTTAGACATATTGAAAATGCCAAACACAATATTATAAATAGGTATAATTTTTTCATTTTATAATTTTTATTTTTAGATTTTCAATATTATTTATTTTAAAGCGTGTTTAGCTTTAATAAACTCTTTATATAATTCAACATTTCCTTTTTTCAAGTCAGCCAATGAATTGAAACCAGAATTTGCTAAAAATTGTGCTTCTAAAGCTTTTACTTTCTGAGTGTACTCAGCACTAACGGGTTTAATAGTTCCTTTCCCTTTATGAATCATCTTTTTTGAGGTAGTAGCAGACTTAACACCATTACCTAATTCTTTTTCACCATTTTTCATTGGTTGAATTTGACCAGAATTTTCTACCAACTTGAACTTTGGTTTTTCTAGATTCAAATCCAATTTAGGCGCATTTTTCATTTTCAAATCTTCAGGCTTGATGACTACTTGACGGTCAACAGCATTGGAATAGTTGAGTAGTTTGTCATATTGTAAATCTTCCATTTTTTGTGATTTACTCTTCGCTG
>JAHDIP010000235.1:0-7368 GCA_020630735.1 Saprospiraceae bacterium
CGACATTGAGTTGCGCAACCTTGCGAAAATCCTAGTAAAATAATTTTGACATCTTTTGGAAGTTTTGCCAGATGCATCTCATATACCTGTCGGATAAAATTACTATAGTCTGCAATTTCATCTAAACGATCAGCACGAGTCATCCAAGATGCACCTACATCGCCAGTAAATCCTTTCCAATAGAAACGAGAAAAACCTTCAGGAGCAACAACGAAATGCTCTTCACCCAAGTCTTCAAATTTTCGAATTAAATTACTAGCGAGTTGCCCATAGCCGTGGCAGGCAATCCAGAAATAGTTGGTAGATGCTGATGGAGTACCAACAGTATAGAAATGAGCCGTTTTTTGAATGGTTAATTTGTGTGCTTTTATCATTTATATCGGATAAGATAAAAAGCACAATATAATAAGGAATGAGATTATAAGTATGAATTATTCTTTTTTCTTTTTTTTCTTCTTCTTTTTTGTTATTTCTTTTCCAAAAATATCTTTTCCTTGCTTTTCAGGCTTATCTAAAACAGGGTAGGGGCGAGGAGGATTTCCCCTTTCGAAAGTATGATGATACATTTTATCTACATGTACCCAAAGACCATCTTTGAGTTTGTAGCCCTCATAGCTACCATCAGGTACATAGGTTGTACCTTGTTCAGGATAACCTTGCATAGGTATGAGGTGAGGTACTATGATTGCTTCTTCGTCTTCAAAATAATTGAGTTTATAAGCTGCTTCAGCGGTATATTGTTTGACTATACGATTCGTAATAATCGGCGCACGGTCTTGTTGTTCTTTTGCAAAAACGGGCGCACCAAAAGTCGGTCGTCCATCTTCAAAACTAAGCACATCAATGATTTTTCTTCGGTCAAAAAAACTAAAGGCATCAAATCCAAAAAGTAAATATTGTCTTCCTTCTTTAGTATCAAATTGTTTGATGTTATAATATAAAGAACCATACCAATAGCCTGGGCTTAAAATTTCGTATTCCAAATCTTCGATTTCTATAGATTCATCGGTCAAAGGATACAATTCAGCTTTAGGATTATTCATTTGTAAAATACCGTAGTATTTATATTCTTTATCGGTTATAAATAATTGCCAGGTAAAAATTCGGAAGGTACTATCTTGTGGATATTGTATAGAAATATTAACTAAACTGTCAAAAGGATAATCGAATGAATTGTCCAGTTTTAATACCTTATCAAGTGTTTCGGTAAACTCGTCACAAGAAGCTAATCTTTTTGCTTTATCTTTTTCCGTAATGATAGATTTAGCTAAACTTTTTAAGGTATCTTCTTTTAGCTCGATTTGTTCAAAAGTGCCCTGTCCCATTAATGAACAAGTAAATAACAAGCTGAAAATGATGATAAGATATTGTTTCATAATTCTAGTGCTAACAAGAGCTAAAGCCCTTAATTAAGAGAAATGCCTGAACCTCAAAGATAACGTATTATCGATCAACTAAATTGCAAGATATAGACTTTATTCAAAAATAATTTATATCACTCCTTAATAGGCTTTGTTAAGCTTATAAGAAGTGGATATATCAAAAAAATATAATAGTAAATTTCATTGTGTCACTATTTATTAAATTATTTAACTTTTGACATTGCCCAAAATGCTAAATTTGGAATAGTTTTTTCATACAGGGAAGTACAACATAACCGAATTTTTACCTCCCTGGCATTTTTGCTCCCCGCAGAAATCATATTAAGCCATAGTTCTATTCCTCCTCCCAGAAGAGCAATTAAAATTAATTAATGTACTCTATCACTGACATCAAATGTCTGATAATTTGGTTATGTAGTCTATTCTTGATAGCTACTAATGTTCAGGCCCAAGCTAGTTTTACTTACGAGTATGACGGAGAGGGATTACCTTGTGCACCAATAACCGTAAATTTTCAGAATACATCTTCGCAAGCGGTTTCATATAGTTGGGCTATCGATGGGATTACCTATTCGCAAGAAGAAAACCCTATTCGTACCTTTGCTACAGGAGGCCTTTATAATGTTTGCCTTACTGCTACTTTGACCAATGGTCAAACAGACGAGTATTGTGAGGTCGTAGATGTCTATGATCCACCTAGTGTTGAGCTTTCCCTTAGCCCTGAAACAGCCTGTGCACCTGCCGATATTCAGTTTACAGCTACATCTACAGTCGATCTTGATTCTATTCTATGGGATTTTGGAGACGGTAATTTACTAAGCGAATCTGCATCAGGTACTAGCCAAACGACAACACATAATTATACCATTCCTGGAAATTATACCCTTACGCTTACTGTTTTTGATATTAATGGTTGTAAAAATACGATACTTCAACCTAATATATATATAGGACAAGTTCCACAGCCTAACTTTACAGCTGATCCTAGAGGTGGATGTTCTATTCCACATGAAGTTACTTTCAATAATACAACGCCTAATGTTGGTAGTTTAATTTATGAATGGGATTTTGGGGATGGTTCTACCTCTTCCGATTTTAATCCTACTCATACCTATCAAAATTATGGAACCTATGATGTAACGTTAACAGCAATAGAATTTAATGCTGGTTGTTCAAATACCATAGTTCTGCAAGATTTTATTAATGTGGGAAATGTTGCTGATTTTATTTATACTGTTATAAACGGTGATTGTACGCAAACATCTATTCAGTTTACAAATACGAGTAGTGGCGATATCGTATCCTCAGAGTGGGATTTTGGTGATGGAGAAAGCTCCAATGAAATGAATCCAATGCACATTTATACAGAGCAAGGTTGCTTTTATCCTGAATTGACGGTGGCAACATCTGACGGTTGTATTTCAACAATTATCTCTGATGTTTGTGTACAAGCTATCAATGGCGCAACAGCTGACTATACTTCTATTGGTGATCTAGTTGGTTGTGATCCCGAAGAAGGTTTAGATGTTACCTTTAATGGTACAGGTACAAATGTCGAAAGTTGGTTTTGGAATTTTGGTGGACTGGGTAATTCCACAGAACAAAATCCATCGTTTAATTTTAACCAAGCGGGGCAATTCCCAATAAGTTTATCCGTCAGTTATTCAAATGGTTGTACAGAGACGATCATAAATGATACGGTTATTATCCAACCGATGTATGTTGATTTTACAAGAGATGTACAAGAAGGTTGTGCACCTTTAGAAGTTAATTTTCAAAGCATCGTCCAATCTATTGCTGATGTAGATACTTACTTTTGGGATTTTGAGGTAGGCACTTCTACAGAAGAAAACCCAACCTTTGTTTTTACTGATACAGGAACATATGATATAAAACTGGTGGTCACGAATAGTTTAGGATGTACCGATTCAATTTATGTCCTTGATTATATAAAAGTTGGTATGGCGCCCAATATCGCTTTCGAAGCCAATCCTCAAGTATCTTGTTTGACAGATGCCATAAGTTTTGAAAATAATACAACTGGTACTGTCGATGATTGGTTTTGGCAATTTGGCGACGGTGGTACTTCTGTGTTAGAAGAACCCGTTTATGAATACAGTGATACAGGTTTGTTTACGGTTACCTTAATCGGTTCTCATTATGAATGTTATGATACCTTAGAAATAGAAGATTATATTCAAATTTATCCACCAAGAGCCTTGTTTAATGTTAGCCAAGAATGTGGAGCTACTACGATTACTTTTTCAGATCAATCCTTAGGAGCAGACACTTATTTTTGGGATTTTGGTGATGGCGAAACTTCCACCGAAGCCAACCCTGTTCATACTTATGCAACAACGGGATCTTATACAATAAGTCTAACAGTTACGAATACTGAATCAGGTTGTGAGGATGATACTTCTGTCTTATTAAATGTATCAGAAGGCGGTGCATTTTTTACATTAACACCACCATTAGTATGTACCTGGGATTCGGTTTTTGTAGAAAATGTGTTGATTGGCGATGGCGTTTTTTCTTGGGGTATTCCAAACGGAGTAGGAATATTGGCTGATGGTCCTTATGATGATAGTCCGATATTTTACTTTCCAACACCAGGTCAATACACAGGCTTTTCTTTAACGGTTACAGACGCTAGTGGTTGTGTAAGTGAGTATGTGTCTCCAGATACGATTACTGTTTCTGGAATGATTCCTAATTTTTCTTATACGGCTTCGACTTCTTGTTCGCCACTTATAGTAGAGTTTCAAGATGAAACACAGGCATATTTTGGTGATGTTACAAGTTATTTTTGGGATTTTGGTGATGGAGAAACATCAACCGAACAACACCCAACACATGAGTATACAATCCCTGGAACTTATACGGTAAGTTTGACTGTCGAAAATGAGGAAGGTTGCGAAAATTCTCATTCCATTGTTCAAGCAATTAGTGTTATTTATCCAACGTTATCTTTTGATGTTTCGCAGATTGTTTGTGGAGAAAATACCCTACAATTTACGAGCACCTCAGACCAAGGAGGGCTTCAATATAATTGGGATTTTGGTGATGGAGAAATCTCAACAGAAGTAAATCCACAGCATACTTTTGCAGATGAAGGTACGTACACCGTTTGTCTTTCGATCAATAGTGATAATACTTGTGCGGTCGAACATTGTGAGACGATAGATTTATATGAACCTGTTGCTAATTTTGAAGGAGATGTTTTATATAAATCTTGTCCTGATCCTCCATTGGTAACTAACTTTACAGATCAATCTGAAGGTGCTATCAATTGGTTGTGGGACTTTGGTGATGGAACAGGTCTATCAACTTTACAAAATCCAACCCACTCTTTTAGTCAGGCTGGAAGGTATACGATTTGCTTAATTGTCGAAAATGTTTTTGGCTGTACAGATACCTTATGTAGAGAAGAATATATAGTGGTAGAAGGTCCAACTGGAAGCTTTTCGTATGATAGATATGAAGGTTGTGCTGAGCTTGAAGTGAACTTTGTTGCTGAAGGTGAAAACATAGTAGAATACAATTGGGATTTTGGCGATGGAACTGGTCTATATAACCTCAGTACAATGGGAGACACTGTAAGCCATACCTATACTACAGGGGGACAATACCTGCCCATCATTATTATCGAAGATGCTTCTGGTTGTCGAGTGCCTGTTGTTGGACCAGATACCATAAAGGTACAATCTCTAGGAATAGATTTTATGGCAAGCGATACTGCTTTCTGTGAAGGAGCAACAGTACCTATTGATTTGACAGCGATGTTTTCTGACCCTTCCATTATTACAGATGTAAATTGGGAATTCGAAGGGACAACGATTAGTAATTCAACTGATCTTCATCCAACAGGATTGATATTTGAAGAGTCAGGTATTTTTGATATTCAACTCAATGTTAGTTCTGCTTTTTGTGAGGCAAGTATTCGAAAAGATAGTTTTATTATTATTCATCCAAACCCAATAACATCATTCATCGCCACACCAGATGATGGTTGTGCACCTGTGACTGTTAGCTTCCAAGATTCGACGATTTTAGACTTTGGAGAAATTGTGGAATGGAATTGGCAAATAGATAATCAAACAGCTACTACAGAAGTAGTAGAACACATATTTACTACCCCAGGGAGCTATCCTGTTTCTTTAGAAACGATCTCAGGATTTGGTTGCTCTGGAACTTACAATGAAACCATCAATATTTATGATGGCTTAGCGATTGCGCTAGGAAACGACGAGGATATATGCCTGGGTGAAACCGTTCAGTTATCTGTAGATGTATTGGATGGAAATGCAACTTCTTATCAGTGGAGTCCAACAAATGGATTGAGCTGTACAGATTGTCCTTCACCCATGGCTACACCTCAAACTTCAACTCTCTACTCTCTAACAGCAATTTCCTCAAATGGCTGTACAACTACTGATTCTATTTTTATAGAAGTTGGCTCTTACAGTATTCCTACCCTTATTGTATCTGCTGATACGACAATTTGCGAAGGCGAATCTATCCAACTAATGGCGAGTGGAGGTAATTCTCCATTTGATTATTACTGGGATGAAAGTAGTGCTGGGTTAAATTGTTATACAGATTGTTTTAATCCAATTGCAACACCTCTCACAACAACAACATACATAGTACATTTAACTGGAGAAGGCGGCTGCGCAGCAATAGATTCCATAACTGTAACGGTTACTGGTTCTGATCTTAATCTTACTGGAGAAGATCAATCTATATGCGCAGGTGGTACAGCTACACTCAATATTGCAGCAGGTACAAATCCTACGTGGTCGCCTTCAGAAAGTTTATCATGTACTGAGTGTCCAAATCCTGTGGCACAACCAATGGAAAGTACAACTTATACAGTAGAAGTATTATACGATGGTTGTGTGGTGACAGATGAAGTTTCAGTGCATGTACTTGCCGAAGAACTAATAGATTTAGGTGAAGACTGGCAAATTTGCTTAGGAGAAGAAATTCAATTGACGACTTCTTATACTGGATCAACAAATTGGTTACTCAATGGAGAAATAATAGCAAGTAATCAACTAGAAATAAATGCTAGTCCTCAAGAAACCAGTACCTATATTCTTCAAGCGACTGCCGAAAATTGTGTGGTGAACGATACCGTGCTTATAGATGTTTCTGAAAAAGCAAATATCCTTGTAGAAGGTGCTACGTTATGTGAAGGTGAACAAGGAACTTTATTAGCTTCGGGTTCAGCTACTTCTTTTATCTGGAGTCCGGCAATAGGCCTGAGCAATCCTTCAATCCCTGATCCGACTGTGCAAATTAATGAAACGACGACTTATACTGTTATCGGACAGCATGACATTTGCGAAGCTGATACTGTAGAAGTTACTGTAAATGTATTGCCTCCACCTGATGTTCAGTTAGCTGCAAAGTTAGACTTTGTAGAAGGTACTGAAGTGCCTATTAATGCGACTGTAAATGGAACACCAGATTTTATTTACGAATGGTCTGAAGACGAAACGCTTTCTTGCTGGGACTGTGAAGACCCTGTAGCAACTCCAGACTCCAATCAGGTCTACCAACTTACGGTGATAGATGGATTTGGCTGTATTGATTCTGCATCTATCGAATTGCGATTGCGATTGGTTTGCGAAGGAGGTTCGGTATTAGTGCCAAATGCCTTTACGCCAAATGGTGATGGACAAAATGATAAATTTTATGTGCGAGGTTCTTCAGAGATACAAGTTTTTAGAGTATTTAATCGCTGGGGAGAATTAGTATTTGAAACTACTGATGCTGACCAAGGTTGGGACGGCACCTATAAAGACAAAGAATTAAACAGAGATGTTTATGTTTATTATATCGAAGCTATTTGCGAACATGATGGTAGCATAATTGTGAAAACAGGAGATGTTACCTTGATTCGTTAGTAATGAAAATCAAAATGAAAGTGGAAATAAAAATTATTAACTATAAGTGATGCTAATCAGAAATTGAAAAA
>JAHDIP010000235.1:7468-9471 GCA_020630735.1 Saprospiraceae bacterium
AACGATCTGACCTCTTTTTCTCTATTTCTCTTGATACCTGATTTGACTAATTCGTATTACAATTCATCGTTGGGCTTTTAATTTTTATTTCCGTTTTTATTAATCATGCTTTTCCCTCCATATTATTTTTTTAGGAAAAGACATTTTTACCATGAAAATTTCAACAACACTAATCATAGTATGCCTATGCGTAGGATTTTTTACAAGATTAGATGCACAAGATCCCCATTTTTCGCAATTCTATAATGCGCCACTACAACTTAATCCTGCCTTGACAGGAATGAGTAATGGTGCTGTACGTGCTATAGCCAACTACCGAACACAATGGGGGAGTGTAGCTACGCCTTTCAATACGATGGCAGTTTCAGCCGATTTTGCCATGCTAAGTCAATATATGGGTAATGATGTTTTAGGTGGTGGTATAATGGTGATGAAGGATCAAGCAGGTTCTTCAGAATTAAAAAATACTCAAGTACAAGTAAGCTTATCTTTCAATAAATCATTAAACCGTAGAGGAAATCAGTTTTTAAGTTTTGGTAGCCAGCTTGGTTATAGCCAGCAAGGACTCAATACCACTAAATTAACTTTCGATAACCAAATAGATGGCGATGCATTAAATACAAATTTAGGCACAGGTGAGCAATTAACCTTCGATCAATTTTCTTATGTTGATTTTACCTTTGGAGCTGGTTGGACTTATGCACCTGACCGTTTTAATAGCTATTATGTAGGTGCATCTATTGCTCACTTGAACGAACCACAAGTTAGTTTTTTCGATAACGAAGATGAATTATTATATAGAAAAACCACCATATATGCAGGAGCTGAATTTAGAGTCAACCATGCTATGTCTATTGTACCTAGAGGGATTTTCTTAAAGCAAGGTGCTGCACAAGAATTAAATGTAGGAGCACTAGTCAAAATCTATATGGGACGATTAAATGATGCTGCTGACGACGTAGCACTTTACTTTGGTACGATGCATCGATTTAAAGATGCACAAGTTTTAGTTGCTCGTTTTGACTACGGTGTTTTTGGAGTAAGTATGAGTTACGATATCAATATTTCTAAACTAGCGAATGCCTCCAATGGGCGAGGCGCATTTGAGATGGCTTTAATGTACAAAGGCTCTTTATTCGGACAACAAGGAAGAGGCTTAAAGGCAGTACGCTGTCCGTCTTTTTAATTTTACCTACCATCAATAAGTTAAAAATTTATCGTCAGTAGGATCTTCTACATAGGTAGTAACCAAGGTACATACTTTGCAAGCACTAGCTCCTTCTTGAAAATACCAACGACAAGTACTTCTGATGGCACAATCTGGAAGATTATCCTCTATATACTTTTCTTCTACTTTTTCGAGAATGTTGTCGATTACACCACACTTTTCACCAGTCCACTGTTTGCAGCCAGATTGGACACATTTATTGGTAAATCGAAGTGCTTTTTCTGCTTTCGTATCGTGAGTATTAAATTTTTCGAGTAGCTCTCCATCAACTTTTACTGGTTCAGAAAGTATATCTATTTTATTTTCTTCATTTTTAATTCCTAAAAGATAAGCTCCTTTTGAAAGCTTAGAACTAGGACATAATTTTCCATTCGTTTCCATAAAATTTGACTTAAAGATTCTAAAAAAGTGTTTAAAAACAGTTTGTAGATCATTCAGAAAAATTTCAGAGGTCTTAAAGGAGTTTAAGACCTCTGAGTTATTGCTAAGGATTATCCAAAGCTCTGATATCTTCTTCTTCAGGTACAACAAGTCCCCAAGTTATTGGAGGCCAAGGCTCTGATCCACCACCTTTAATTTCTTGAAGTTTTTTATTATCAGCTAATTCTTGTTTTTTTAGTGCATCCATAGCTTGTTGGATAGCATCTAGGCGATTCATTTTTTTCATAATGATTTTATTTAAAATTTAAAAATGTCTTCATAATTCTTGACTTAAAAGAGTAAGTAATGGTTAAAAAATAACTTCCTGATTTCGTTTATGCTCTTTTGCTACTAC
>JAHDIP010000236.1 GCA_020630735.1 Saprospiraceae bacterium
CTAAATAATTTTTATGATTTAAAAGTGTCTTTTAGTTTCAAACTGAAGCATACCCACCCACAGGGTAAAACTGTTTTGACAGATGCTCTAATTATCGATCTACTCAATATACCTACTGGTATTCAGTTTAAGGATCATCATTGGTAGCTATCCTTTGATTCTCAGTAGCTTTAATCGTTTGATAATCCCAAAACCACTTTGGTTTCAGTATAGTTAATTCTACATTAAAAAAATTAACAAGACTTTAAGCTTATATCTGTCACACTTCGGTATAGTTTTTGACCTACTATAATTGAAAGATAAAAACACGCCTTTTGTGACACTCATCTCTTAATACCTTATTCGATTCGCTCTTCCTTTTTATTTGGTCACAAAAATAAATTTAACCATGAATTTAAAAAATTTCTTTCCTTGTAAAAAGATTAGCCTTTTAGCTTGTCTACTTTCATTCTTTATTTTTGATATTACTGCACAAAACTGTAATGGGGTATCTGTTATAGAAACATTCATTCAGGATGACAACTCCCCTAACTGCTCTATATCAACTACTTTTAAAGTAAACGGAGCTATCTCAGAAGTAGATTTCACACTAACATTAGGTGATAATAGTACCATATCTGTTCCTGCTTCTTCACCAAACCGAATTACGATATCAGGGCAAGGAACATATACAGAAATCATAGAAATTCCTTGCAATATTTACATTACTTCTGTTATGTTAAATGCTTACAAAAATAATGGCGATCCGACAGCTTTTTGTACAAGTAACCTAGTTACTGATCTAGATTTGGCATTCCTACCAGTTGAGCTTTCTCATTTTGACAGCCATCTTGACAGAGATAATGTGACGCTAAAATGGACCACCGAAACGGAAAAAAACAATGACTACTTTGCCATCGAACGTAGTAAAAATGGTGAAGACTTTTATGAGATTGGTCATGTAAATGGACATGGAACTAGCATAGAAAAGCATCAATATTCATTTGTCGACCCAAAACCTATTTTGGGCATTAACTACTACCGACTAAAACAAATAGACTTTAACGGCAATTACTCCTTTAGTCATATCGAAGCAGTTCGTATAAAAATGGACTCAAAAGAAATTGAAATCGTCAATACTGTAGCTACACAAGAGTTAATGATCGTACTACCTGAAACTCACAAGGACTTTATTCCAATTGTTATTTTTGATATGTTTGGGCGACCATTGCTTAAAAAAGCTATTACCTCAGATACTCGTGAAATAGCTCTAGATATTTCTTTATTTACCGCTGGCAACTATTTTATATCATTCGAAATCAATGGAGAAATTTATTCGAAGTCTTGGGCAAAAATCTTAATGTAGCATCTTTTTAGAAAACTCTGTTCAAATCTGTAGACTTGAACAGAGTTTCTTACTTTATTTCATATCAGCAATATCTATCTAATAGATTTTATCCTAATGTCTAACTCTCTATTACACCTGCTTTAAGCTTTTTGTTATAGCAATATTTCCAGATAAAATGGATGCAACTCAAACTAATTGATTATTGATTATTGATTACAAAAAGGATTACTCTTCAAAAAGAATGAACAATAATTGATCATTCTTCATTGAATGAAAATCAAAATGAAAAACGTATTTAAAAAGAGCTTTTCACAATCAATCTTACTTCATTTCAGCTATGAGTGTATCAATTTCTTTTGCGAGTGGTTCTATCGTTTTGGTGTAGCGATATTTCCAAATAAAGATAGAGGTTCACTTCGTTAAAAAGATTTCCAAAATCTTTTTTGCTATGCACCACTTCTTTCATGTTAATTTTCTCGACAATCCAAGGAGGATTCTCTCAAAAAATGCCTCGTCAAATCTAAAAATAGTCTCGACCAAAACACGAAAGAATTTAATTTACACTGTGAAGTTGTTTAAAAATGAATTGATGGCTTATTTCTAAGTCATTGATTCAGGGCAAACCCAACCGCTTTTGCGGTTCATTCGCTTCGAGTACTTTACTTGTAAGCCGTTTTATCTTTTATTTCCATTTTAACTTTCATTGCCCCTTCATTCCTCTCTATGCTGCAAGAGTAATTCAGGATTGGCCATATACCATTGTTCTTTATCCCTAGAGTAACCAAACGTAGCATGTGGCAAAAGCATGTTTAAACTTTCGGACAATTCTTTAAGCTGTTCAGCAGGAATACTCAGTGTAATTTCATCTCCATCAATCAATTTGAAATAAAAGGTGCCAGCATTCCAAATTTGAAAACCGAATGGCATTCGTTGGGTGACGATAGAATAAACCCAAACAATTTGTTTTTTATCCTTGAGTAAGATTTGCATCAATCGACTATCATTTACGTGGCGATTGACAATGTATATATAGCAGAGGTAAATACCAGCTAGCGTGCAGAAAATCCCAATCAATAGCAAGATAATATTGAAGTAGTAAAAGTAGAGAATAGCAATACCAAACAGCAATAGTATGGTAGAAGCTAACAGCTTCATCCGAAGTTCCCACCACAAAGCCTTATGAATAAAGGATAACATCGTTTTTAAAACATTTTTACAACAAAAAGTTAATTTTTATTGATTTTAATAAACAAAATGTTGTTTTATTCGCCAAAAGTTTATACTTTGCAACATAATCATTGGGCTAACAGCATAAAACGCCCTGTATACTAAACAATTTGATTATGGAATTACAAATTCTAATTAGCAAAAAAGGAACTAAAGTTGTCACATCAAGTAATTTATATGACGCTTTACAATTGCCACTTCACAAATATAATGCAACTGTTGAAAAATGGTTGACAGATGTTTATGGCTTTAAAGATGACGTTCGCCAACCTCTTTTGATGAAAGATTATGCTGAACGTAAGTTCAAATATCGTAAACAAAAAGATTATTACATATCTATTGAGATGGCTAAATTAATTACGCTCAACTCAAATAGTGATGTAAAACAAAAATATGCAAAATGGCTTCTTTCTCTGGAAGAGAAAGTTGGCAATGCAGAACTATTAACTAAAGAGCAAATTATTGCTGTTATTGAGTTAACTAAAGTAATGGGTTTAGTTTCTTGTCAAGAATCGGCAGAGAAACAACATCTCAATGTTATTAGCAATGATGATACTAGTTATCAATGGTGGCAATATCGTGCAAATTTATTAGGCTATTCTGCCAATAAGTTACGCAAAGAAATGGTAAAAATAGGAAAAACCTACACGGGTAAAACGCTTCGTCAGATGCTTATTTGCATCGATAAGTTTGAAATTATCCGTATGGCTGTTATTGATCTCTTTATGGCACTGGGCAAAAGCAAGGATTATGCTTGCAATATGGGCGATCTTGCTAAAGTATTTGCTAAGGAAATGAATATTACAATTTGGGATGATCGAGATGCCGCTATTAACTTTTCTCACAATAACATCAACCTCGAATTGATGCGTGATGTGCAATCTTTTAACAGAACTGGTCAACTCGCCGTTTGGTAAGCTTTTCAGATTATTGTATTTTTGTCCTCAAATTATTTTTTGTGTTTGAGGATTGATAGCTAATTTTGAGTCTGATTCAAAATTAGCTGTACAATTTCCAATAGTTATATGGGTATTTCTTTCTATTCATAAAACAATAAGACAATCTAACACGTATTGAAACACTGGAGTCGAACAAATCGACTTCCCTATAAAAAACACACAAGCAATGGCAAAAGTAACTTATACTGAAGATAATATACGATCACTTGATTGGAGAGAACACATCCGTATGCGTCCTGGTATGTATATCGGAAAATTAGGTGATGGTGCTTCTCCTGATGATGGTATCTATATTTTGATTAAAGAGGTAATTGATAATTGTATTGACGAATATGTAATGGGGTTTGGAAAAAACATAGACATTTCGCTTAGTGACGATGGAATTATGACGATCCGAGACTATGGTCGTGGCATTCCTTTGGGTAAGGTTGTCGATTGTGTCTCTAAAATCAATACTGGAGGAAAGTATGACTCTAAAGCTTTCAAAAAATCAGTTGGTCTGAATGGTGTAGGTACAAAAGCCGTCAATGCTTTATCCGATTACTTTAAAGTACAGGCTGTACGTGAGGGAAAAACGAAAGTTGCTGAATTTGAAAGAGGTATCCTAAAAAAAGATGCTCGTGTGGCTAAAACGAAAGAAGAAAATGGTACGATCATCGTTTTCAAGCCTGATAATTCTGTTTTTAAAAAATATCGTTTTCGTCCAGAGTTTATCGAAAATCAACTTTGGAATTATGCTTACTTGAATGCTGGTCTTAAGATTAATTTTAACGGTAAAGTTTTTTATTCTAAAAAAGGTCTACTTGATTTATTAACACGGAAGACGGCTTCGGAAACGCTTCGCTACCCTATTATTCACCTTCAAGGAAATGATATTGAGCTAGCTATTACGCACGGTCAACAGTATGGCGAGCAATATTATTCTTTTGTCAATGGACAACATACGACACAAGGTGGTACTCACTTACAGGCTTTTAGAGAAGCTATCGTAAATACTGTCCGTAAGCACTTCAATAAAAGCTTTGATGCAAAAGACGTTCGTGCTTCTATTATTGGCGCATTGAGTGTACGTGTAGAAGAGCCTGTTTTTGAATCACAAACCAAAACAAAGCTTGGTTCTCAAACGATAGGACCTGGTGGACCGACAATGCGTACTTTTGTTAATGATTTTGTGGGTAAACACTTAGATAATTTCTTACACAAAAATAAAGATGCTGCACAAGAATTACTCAAGCGTATCCAACAATCGGAGCGAGAACGTAAAGAAATTGCTGGTATCAAAAAATTAGCAAACCAACGTGCTAAAAAAGCAAACCTTCACAATAAAAAACTAAGAGATTGCCGTTTGCATCTTAGTGATAAAAAAGGTGCAGAAGATGGTAAAAAAGCAACAACCATTTTTATTACAGAGGGAGACTCTGCAAGTGGTTCGATTACAAAAGCTCGTAATGTGCAGACTCAAGCTGTTTTCTCGCTTAGAGGTAAACCCCTTAATTGTTTTGGCTTGTCTAAAAAAATCGTTTATGAAAACGAAGAACTTAACTTGCTCCAGCATGCTCTAAATATTGAAGATGGTATTGATGGCTTACGGTTCAATAGGGTTGTCATTGCTACTGATGCAGATGTAGATGGTATGCACATTCGTTTATTATTATTGACCTTCTTTTTGCAATTTTTCCCTGATCTAGTTCGAAATGGTCATCTATTCATTTTGGATACACCATTGTTTAGGGTACGAGACAAAAAAACAACTTATTACTGTTATACGGATAAAGAGCGCCAAGACGCTATCAAAAAACTGAGAGGAAAAGCAGAGATTACTCGATTTAAGGGATTGGGTGAGATCTCTCCTGATGAGTTTGCTGACTTCATTGGCGAAGATATCCGACTTGATCCAGTATTGCTTCAAGATGATACTAGTATCGAAAATGTCTTATCTTATTATATGGGCAAAAACACACCTGCTCGCCAAGGTTTTATCATCGAAAACCTTAAAATTGAAAAAGATACTGTTGATGAAAACACCATAGTAGATACTAAGGAAAGTGTCGAGGAAGAAGCTGAATTAGAAGTTGCTTCTTAGAAAAAGCATTGGGAAGGGATAATTATAACGATCTGTTCTCTTCCCTATTATTTACCTTACGATTTATTCAAGTTACTGCCGTTTTGGCGTATAGTTATGCCTGTATTGTGACAAAACAATACACTAATTCTCATGGCATAGTACTTGACCTTATTAAAACATCGTTACAATTCTAAATTGTAGTGACATCTTGTCAAAAAAAATGATACTAGGCTTATTTATTTTCCTAGCCTTAATTTTTTAACCATTACTAACGGAAGTTATAAAAAATGGTATTAACACTTTAGAGCAGATGCAAACTTCTATTATCTAAAAATCAACAGCTTAGAAAGCTTTTAAGGTTAAAGCATAAATACAGAAGTTATTATTTGATCGTTATCTAACCATTTTTTCACACTTCATAAAGAAAAGGAACAAACACATATGTTTGAAGATTTTTTCCACTCCCAAAATATAGACGATGAATCTGAGTTTTTGCCTTTATTCTCATTAGAAGAAGATGATGACTTGCAGTTAGATTCAGACTATCCTGAAGAATTACCTATACTAGCACTAAAAAATACGGTTTTATTTCCAGGCATTATTATCCCAATTACTGTTGGACGAGACAAGTCATTAAAAGCTATTCATGAGGCCTACAAAAACGATAGACTCATTGCTGTATTGTCTCAAAAAGATACTAATATAGAAGATCCTTCGATCAATGATTTATATCCAATTGGCACAGTTGCTCAAATTGTTAAGTTATTGAAAATGCCTGATGGAACATCTACTGCGATTCTTAGAGGAAAACAACGGTTTAATCTGCTTGAAATAACATCAAACGATCCTTATATCAAAGGAAAAATAAAGAAGCTGAACTATGAGGAAATAAAAGATAAATTGGAATTTGATGCACTTATCGTTTCTATCAAAGCAATGGCTAAAAGAATAATAGAGCTTTCTCCTAATATTCCTACTGAGGCTTCTTTTGTAATGAACAACATCAAAAGAGATACCTTTTTACTCAATTTTATTTCTTCTAATCTTGGAATTAAAGTAGATGCTAAACAAAATATTTTAAGAGTCAATAGTTTGGAAAAAAAGGCAACCACCATATTAGAATATATGGATAATGAATTGCAACTACTCCAACTCAAAGATAAAATAGAATCTAAGGTCCGAACAGATATAGAAAAGCAACAACGTGATTATTATCTTAATCAGCAACTTAAAACGATTAAGGAAGAACTAGGGCATAATAATCCACAAGATGAAGAGGTAAAAGCACTAATCGTTCGTGGTAAAGAAAAAGAATGGCCTGACAACGTTAAAGAAGTATTTGATAAGAGTATCAAAAAACTAAAACGAGTCAATCCTCAAGTTCCTGAATACTCTGTCGTCATGAATTATGTTGAGTTACTTTTGGATTTACCTTGGAAGGACTATACTGAAGACAATTTTGATCTAAAGAAAATAAAGGAAGTTTTAGATAAAGATCATTTCGGCTTAGATAAAGTGAAAGAGCATATACTCGAACACATGGCTGTGCTCAAGTTGAAAGGTGATATGAAAGCACCGATCATTTGTTTAGTAGGTCCTCCTGGTGTTGGAAAAACATCACTCGGAAAATCTATTGCCAATGCATTGCAACGTAAATTCATACGAATGTCATTAGGTGGCTTGCACGACGAGTCGGAAATAAGAGGGCATAGAAAAACATACATTGGTGCAATGCCTGGTCGGATTATTCAATCCTTAAAAAAGGTAAAATCATCCAACCCTGTTTTTATCTTAGACGAAATTGATAAAGTCGGAAAAGACTTTAGAGGTGATCCATCTTCTGCTTTATTAGAAGTTTTAGATCCTGAACAAAACTCAACCTTTCACGATAATTACTTGGATATAGAATATGACCTTTCGAAAGTCTTGTTCATTGCTACTGCAAATTCGTTGAGTACGATTCAGCCAGCTTTGCTTGATCGAATGGAGATTATCCATATCAGTGGTTATTCTACAGAAGAAAAAATAGAAATAGCAAAGCGACACCTTGTTCCTAACCAACGAAAAGAACATGGATTGACGACTAAGAATATACGATTGAAAAAAGATGTCATGATGAGCATCATTCAAAACTATACGAGAGAGTCTGGCGTGCGTTCGCTCAATAGGCAAATCGGAGGTGTGATGCGAAATGTTGCCAAAAAAGTTGCAATGGAAGAAACGTATGATGTGAGCATCGCTCCTAAAGATCTTCCAGATATGATTGGTCCTCATAAATTTTCTAGAGATATCTATGACGAGGTAAATACCCCTGGAGTTGCTGTCGGTTTAGCTTGGACAAGTGTAGGTGGCGATATTCTTTTTATAGAAACAAGTCTCAGCCAAGGAAAAGGAAAACTAACACTTACGGGTAATCTTGGTGATGTCATGAAAGAATCAGCGACTACTGCTTGGAGTTACCTAAAATCTCAAGGAGAATCACTTGGAATTAGCACAACTGCTTTTGAAGAAAAAGATGTTCACATTCACGTTCCAGAAGGTGCTATCCCAAAAGATGGTCCTTCGGCAGGTATCACAATGCTCACAGCGCTTGCCTCTGCTTATAATGAAAAGCCTGTTAAGCCTTACTTGGCAATGACGGGAGAAATTACGCTTAGAGGAAAGGTCTTGCCTGTAGGTGGTATAAAAGAAAAAATACTAGCAGCAAAACGTGCAGGTATTAAAGAAATAATACTTTGTAAGGATAATCAAAAACATGTAGAACTAATCAATTCAACCTATATTAAAGGAATGAAATTCCACTATGTTGATCAAATGGATGAAGTGGTTAGTATTGCTGTTGGTTAACAAATACAGGAGATAGCATTCAGGAGTTTCCTTGAATGCTATCTCCAATTCTTCTATTCTATAAAGCAATTCTCGCCCTTCTCAAAACAAATTCTCTAGTTAAACGTCGTCCACAATCCTTTAAAATTCAATACTAAGTCGTTTATTGTGTTAAAAGTATGTTAAGATATTTTCAATTAACTAGCCTTTTGTCGGACTGGCTCGTTTATTTGGATAGAAGTTATTTAGAAATCACTAAACAACTTCCTACATTTAATTATTATCTTTATAGTAGTAAATGTTTTTTCATTTTTAATGACATAAAATCAACTATCTTGAAATATTATATTCCTTTTATATTCCTCTTATGCTTAGGCATTCAGCAATCTAATGCACAAGAAGTTATTGATCCTAATTTGGTACAATTTTCTGGTATGGTACTAGACGGTAGCGACGAAAACCTCTATCCTATCCCCTATACCAATATTATCATTAAAGATAAAGGGCGAGGTACTTATTCAGATTTAAAAGGTTTCTTTTCTATCGTTGTAGAAAAAGGAGACTTGATTAGTTTTTCTGCTATCGGATACCAAACCATCGAATTTATTATTCCTGATACGCTTACAGACAATCGGTATTCCTTAGTCCAGTTGATGACTCAAGATACCTTCAACTTACCAGAAACAGTTGTTTTCCCTTGGCCAAGCCGAGACCATTTTAAACTGGAGTTTTTGGCAATGGATGTGAGCCAAGAAATGCAAGACATCGCTGTCTCCAATTTAGCAGAAGATGCACTACGCAGACAACGTAATGAAGTCGTCAAAGATGGAAATGAACATGCCGATTATTATCTCCGACAACAAGCAAGTAATTATTACTACATCGGTCAGACTCCTCCAATGAATATTTTCAATCCGATTGCTTGGAAGAAATTCTTCGATGCATGGAAAAATGGTGATTTTAAAAACCAAGATAAAAAGAAAAAAAAGTAAATTTAAGTGCCCTTTCACATTGCTAAAGGTGCTACAAAAATGCTGGTAGAGATTTAATATCT
>JAHDIP010000237.1 GCA_020630735.1 Saprospiraceae bacterium
ATTGTATTTGATATAATCATGAATGAGAGAGTTAGCTTTGCTAGCTCTCTTTTTATGTGTAGCCTAAAATAGGAAAACCTTATATCCAAAATCTCAAGCAATAAGAGTCCTTAAATTTTTCATTAGCAAAAGGGAAAAAACGAATATTGTTATTTTAAAGATAAAGTAGTATTTTACTTCGCTGTAACAATTAGAATTTTTAAAACAGAAAATCATAAATGTCTAGACTAGCAATACAATTAATACGCAAAGAGCAAGAGCAACGAACAGGGCGATTAGATTTAGGGAAATGCGGTTTATCGGAACTACCATTTGAGCTGTTTAATTTGCAGTGGCTAGAAGAGTTGATATTGAGTAATAGCTATATTATTGGTGATGAAGATGGTTTCCAAAAAGAACGATGGATCGAAAGCGTCAATAAGGGACAACGAAACGAATTGACAAAAATCCCAAGAGAGATGCGCCAATTGCGTAACCTCAAAAAATTAATTATTGCTGGAACGCCTGAACATAGTTGGAAAATAAAAAAGCTTGAACATCTGCCTCCTTTTTTAGACAATCTAAATATCGGTTATAATCATATTGAACATTTAGAAAACTTACCAGAACAATTAGTTGTCTTGAATGTAGAATCGAATCGGATAGGGGAGTTAAAGAACTTGCCTGAAGATTTGATCGCTTTTGATTGTAGTAGAAATGAAATAGAGCAACTCAAAAATATACCAGAAGAGCTAGAGTATTTTGATATTAGTTTTAACCAAATAAAAAAAATCGAAAACCTCCCAAAAGGATATCAAGCCTTTGACGCTCATTCACAAGAAATATTAAGTGCAGATAGTTTTGCAAAAGATTTTACCGTATTTAATCGTCGTGAAAAGGAGATCAAAGACCAAGAAGCTATTCCACCTTCTTTATCATCTTTTAATATTCGATCAAACAAGATAATTGGTGCTGGAAAATTTCCGAAGCATCTACTTCCTACGGAGGCAAAAATGGTTGAGTCGCAATTACTAGATGATCAGACAGCAGGACTAATGTACTTCGATATTTCAAATAATCAGATTTCGAAACTCGAAAATTTTCCAAAAAGTTTGATCACGCTCAATATCAATTGGAATGATATTAAAGTAATCGAAAACGTGCCACCAAAGTTAGAATCTTTTTCTATTGCGGCAAATCAATTGTCTAAAATTGAAGGACTACCAGCGAGTCTAACATCTCTATCCTTGAGTTTAAATCATATCGAAAAGCTCGAAAATTTACCGAATGATTTAAATACTTTAGGGGTTCAGAGTTGCCAGCTTTCAAAACTTGAAAATTTGCCAATGCGTTTAACCTCTTTGAACGTATACGATAATGAGATTTCGAAACTTGAAAATCTTCCATCAGATTTATCCTCGTTAACCATAAGTTCTAATCAAATTACGAGGCTAGAAAATTTGCCGAATGGCTTAAGCCACCTTGATGTTTCGGATAACGATATAGGAATCATTGAAAATTTACCTAAGGGACTTGCATATTTTTTGATCAATGAAAATAGAGTTGAGGAACTAGAAAATTTACCAAAAGAATTAGAGGTGTTTTCTATTGCAGATAATGAAATACGTGTACTCGAAAATTTACCGTCTCAGTTGTTTCAGTTGAATGCAAGTTTAAACCAAATAGAAGTACTTGAAAATTTGCCGACAAATTTGGAGTCACTTCTTTTAGCAAGAAATGAGATTCAAGTACTTGAAAATTTACCTTTAAGCTTAGGTACACTTATCATACATTCCAATCCAATTAAGGACTTAGAAAATCTCCCATATCAGCTGAAGCATTTGGATATTAGAGCTTGTCAATTGAGGAAAATCGAAAACTTACCACTTCAGCTAAAACGTTTAGAAGTGGGATTGAATGCCATAAAAAGAATTGAAAATTTACCAGATTCACTACAATATTTAGATATAAGTTCAGCTATTATTTCGAAGATTGAAAACGTACCTGAAGATTTATTGGTATTAAAGGCTAATAAAAATCAGATCAAGAAAATCGAAAATCTTCCAGAAGATTTAGAAGAACTTCAGTTGATACAGAATCAAATTATCAAGATGGAAAATTTTCCGCCTTTCCTTGAAAAATTGACCTTGAAAGGAAACGATATTCAAGAAATTGAAAACTTACCGAGGAGCTTACGAGAGTTAGATGTAGAAATCAATCGGATTCAAGTATTAAACAATTTACCCAAGGGATTAAATCAGTTGAAGATTGGAGGAAACCTAATTTCAAGGCTTGAAGATTTACCTTATTATTTAAACGATTTGGCAATCACTTATAACAAAATTAGACAAATAGAACATCTGCCACAGCGATTATATTCACTAGACATATCTTTCAATCCACTTCGGAAAATTGAAGGATTGAAAGATAGTATCTATATTTTTTCTGCTCAAGGTTGTGGAATTGCTGAAGTAGAAAAACTACCAGCAAGTCTTTTTGGACTATTTCTTTCGGGAAATCAACTAAAAGAAATTCCACAATTACCGTTATTCCTAAAAAAAATAGATATAAGCCAAAACAAAATTCTACAATTAGACCATCTACCCAAACGTCTTAATCACATCAATGTAAGCGGCAATTTAATATCGGACTTAAAGCCACTACTACCATTTCTAAAAAAAGGAATTCCAATCTTTTGGGACACCATAGGCGAAGGCTTGATTGTAGGAAACAATCCACTCAAAACGCCGACACCTCCTATTGTAGAACAGGGTAGTCTTGCAGTCTTAAATTACTTTAGGCAAGTAGAGTAGTATGGGTTAATAGACTTTGTTGTATTCTCTGATGGCTTTAAAATAGGATTTTTTTGATCGAAGTTTAGTCCAACAACGATTGTAATAAAGCCTGCTCCTGATATGATTAATCCATTTCGTTGTCTTTTTGCATTTTTAAAATGTTTTTATTTTGATGAAGTAGAAATATAAAATAATCTAACTGTAGTGGGTAGTGAAAACACATCTCATTACCTCATAAGTAGCTCACGATAATTAATTCGGTAAATTTTAAGGCGAAAATTTTTTTGATAGATTTTTTGAGGAAATATGGCGGAAAAAGATCGTTTTAAAATAACGAAGTAATTGTGGTGAGCTACTTAACTAATTTCTAGCATATTAAAAGTAACCAAAAAGTTATTTAGCTAATAATTCATCAACAACTTTTCGAACACCAGTAGTTGCATTTTCCTCAATCACGGTTAAGTTTTTACTTATACTCAATTCAAAATTAATCGTAGGTCGAGGGTCAACGTAAAATATCTGAGCACCTGCAAGTGAATAACCAACCAAACTAGCGGCGGGATAAACTTGCATCGAAGTACCAATGATGATGATAATGTCTGCTTGAGAAGTGACCTCAACTGCTTTTTCGAGCATGGGCACCATTTCACCAAACCAAACGATATGAGGACGAAGTTGAGAACCTTTTTCGCAGAGATCACCAACGTTAATATCTCCATCACAATATTGTACCAAGTCTTCATCAACGGTACTGCGAACTTTCGTCAACTCACCATGTAAGTGGATAATATTAGAACTACCAGCTCGTTCATGGAGGTCATCGACATTTTGAGTCACTACGATTACATCATACGTTGCTTCGAGTTCTACTAAAGCTTTATGTCCAGCGTTGGGTTCAACTTCTTTTAACTGTGCTCTTCGTTGATTATAAAAATCTAAGACAAGAGCCATATCTTTTTGCCATCCTTGTGGCGAAGCAACAGACATGACGTCATGTCCTTCCCAAAGTCCACCAGCATCTCTAAATGTTTTGATGCCACTCTCTGCACTAATTCCAGCACCAGTTAAAACTACAATTTTCTGTTTCATTATTTATATTTTAAGCTAAGAAGAATAGTTTTTAACATTATACTTACTTTAAGTAGACTGTCTGATTAATAAACAAAAATAAAGCGAATAACGTTCAATGAAATTCATCTAATTCGCTTTCAAAACTAAAAAATGAATCCTCGCAACCCCATGTCAAACAGCGAAAATCTACTTTCCCAATCCGCCCCAATCCACGTCCCAAATCCGTCCCATTCCGTGTTCTACCTGAACTTCAATCTTCCCCAAATACTAAACAATAAACTGCCACCGATTAATGCAACTAGTGTACTAATTAAAGCACTAGTAGACTCACCATAAATCCAATAACCCGTAGCAAAAAGCGATGCATATACCGTAACACATCCAATAAACATAGCAGCAATTTCAAGCGGAAGTTGTCCAGCCTCAATCTCCTTTTCTACCAAACTATGATTTTCTAAGCCTCTATTGATAACAGGCATCCAACCCGCCGAAGCAGGCTTTACCAATTTATAAAAATTAAGTAATGTTTTATGATCGGTTGGAGCAGTAGCGAAAGTAGCGATTAACCATGCAATTGTTGTAATGATTACACCATACAAAAATTTCTGATACCCAGCTAATTCATGCAACGCAGTTCCTTCAGGTGCCATATGAAATACGAGGGCAACGATAAACGAAACAATCATGGCTACAATTTCGGTATAGGCATTGATCCGCCACCAAAACCATCGGAGGATAAAAATAAGTCCAGTTCCTGCACCAATTTGTAGAATAATATTAAAAGCTTGTAAAGCATTTTCTAAGAGTAATGCCAAGATAGCAGCGAGTACCATCAAAACAACTGTAGCAATTCTCCCGAAAAAAACCAGTTGTTGTTCACTAGCATCTGTATTGACAAATCGTTTATAAAAATCATTGACCAAATAAGATGCACCCCAATTTAAATGTGTTGAGATGGTAGACATAAATGCTGCAATTAATGAAGCAATGACCAAACCTAATAAAGTATGTGGTAAAAAAGAAAGCATAGCAGGATAAGCCAAATCATCATTGATAATTCCTTTGTCAACGTGTGGGAATGCAGCTTGAATAGAATCAAAATCAGGGAAAATAATCATAGAACAAAGAGCAATCAAAATCCAAGGCCAAGGACGAAGAGCATAATGAGCTATATTAAAAAATAGGGTAGCTTTCATCGCACTACTTTCGTCACGTGCAGCAAGCATTCGTTGAGCAACATAACCACCACCACCTGGTTCTGCACCTGGATACCAAGATGCCCACCACTGTACAGCCAGTGGAATAATTAGCAAAGGCATAATAGCATTTACATCTGAAAGATCAGGAATGATGTTTAAACTACCACTTACATTTTCATGTGCTAATAAATTACTTAGCCCTCCAATTTGAGGAAGGTTGACCAAAATATAAGCTGCCCAAATGGTACCAATCATGGCTAGAATAAACTGAAAAAAGTCAGTGATCAAAATGCCTCTCAACCCGCCAATTGCAGAATAGGTGACTGTTACAACTGAAGAAATAAGGATTACTTGAATAGGGCTTAGACCAAGTAAAACACCACCAATTTTGATAGCAGCCAAACAAACAGAAGCCATAACCATTACATTGAAAATAACGCCAAGGTATAAGGCTCTAAATCCTCTTAATAAAGCGGCTTTCTCTCCACTATACCGCAACTCATAAAATTCTAAATCAGTAAGAATTCCTGATCGTCTCCATAGTTTAGCATATACAAAAACAGTCAACATACCCGTTAATAAAAATGCCCACCAAACCCAGTTGCCAGCGACACCATCTTTACGGACAATATCGGTCACTAAATTTGGTGTATCAGCAGAAAAGGTTGTGGCTACCATGGAAACACCCAAAAGCCACCAAGGCATATTTCGACCAGATAAAAAGAACTCGCTAGAGCTTTGTCCAGCCTTTCTAGAGGCCCAAACCCCGATGAGTAAAGAGAAAACAAAGAATGCTACAATAATTATCCAGTCAATTGTTTCGAGGTTCATATGTATGTTTTTTTTAGCTAAAACTATTATACCAGAAAATGGAGGTACTATAGACTTCATTCTAAAATAGTTTTATGAGATAAAAATAAAGGATTTTTGTTCAAGTCGAGAAACACACGGAACCTAATACCCATAGGTATTAAGGTGAGTATGTGACGAAGAATTGGAGAAAAAAACTATTTTTTAGCCATGGAAATTATTTAGAATGAAGTCTTTACTACTAATAGATTGTTATATTTGCTGCTCGAAATTAGTTTTTTAAACTGAAAAATACTAAAAAAATAATATTAAAATATGAAACCTACATTATTAGTGCTTGCGGCAGGAATGGGTAGCCGTTATGGTGGCCTGAAGCAGTTGGATCAGATTGGTCCTAATGGTGAAACTATTATTGATTATTCAATCTATGATGCTATAGAAGCGGGATTTGGAAAAATCGTTTTCGTTATCCGAAAAAGTTTTGAGGAAGCATTTAAAGAATCTTTTGGGAATCGTTTTGAACATAAAATTGAAGTGGCTTATGCTTTTCAAGAAATAAATGTAACAATAGATGGCGTCAATATTCCAGAACGTACTAAGCCTTGGGGAACTGCACATGCTGTTTTAGCTGCTAAAGATGTTATTAATGAGCCCTTTGCAGTAATAAATGCAGATGATTTTTATGGCTCGTCTTCCTTCAAAATAGTTGCGGACTTTTTGAAAAATCAAGCATCACCTGATCATTATTGCATGGTTGGCTTTGTATTAAAAAATACTATTTCTGATAATGGTACTGTTTCTAGAGGCGTATGTACTGCTGACGAAAATAACTACTTGACAAGTGTTGTTGAACGCACAAGCATAAAGCGTCATGTCAGAACGGTTGTTTATATGGAAGATAACAAGCGTTATTTCGTAGATGAAAATGCAGTCGTTTCTATGAATTTCTGGGGCTTACATCCAGCTATTTTTGAAGAAATGGAAAAAGGTTTTGTTGAATTTGTAAAAGCGAATTACAAAAAACCTAAAGCTGAATATTATATCCCTCTTATCGTCAATGATATGATTAAAGAGGAGAAAATAAAACTGTCTGTTCTTACTTCTCAAGAACAATGGTATGGTGTAACTTACAAAGAAGATAAGCAGTCTGTTGTAGATGCTTTGCAAGTAATGACAGATAAAAAACAATATCCTAGCCCGCTCTGGTCGTAGGACTTTCTCAATTCTATTTGATAAAAAAGCCAGCTCAATTGAGCTGGCTTTTTTTGTTATTATTAGGAATTGTGCAGGAATAAATTGCTATTCTTTGAGTTAGAGTTTAAGGACCTTACCTCGATAAGGTAACATCACCTTGGAATTGTAGAATTTGTCCATCAATCAATTCGACTTCTGCATAGTAAACGAAAACAGCATTATTCAAAGTCTTTCCTCTAAAACGACCATCCCAACCATAGGTAGAGTCATTTGGTTGGAAATTAGCTGCTGCAAAAACAACTTCTCCCCATCGGTTATAAACTCTAAAATCATTTACTTGTAGAATACTTTGACCTCCATTAACCATGAAGTAATCATTAAAGCCATCTCCATCTGGTGTAAAAGCATTTGGAATATAAACGACTTCTTCTTTTTCTACAAAGACAGTAATTTGATCTTCATCTATACAACCATTTTCATCAATGACAAAAACATTATAGGTTGTATTTTCGAGTGGTGTAACCCAAACGAATGGACAATTTTCGCAAAGTACTTGAGCAGGAGTCCAAACAATAGAATCGGTAAAAGTATTAGCACTATTGGTAGCTGCTGCTAATTGAACACTATCACCAAGATTGATAAAAATATCTTCCCCTAATTCAACTTGCAATTCAGCAGGTTCTTCAATGCTTATTGTTGATTCCAATTCACAACCACCAGCATCTTGAATAGTAATCGTGTATTCTCCAGGTTCAAGGTTGGCAAATTCATTAGCCTCAGTAAAGAATTCACCATCGAAGGAATACAAATAAGGTTCGGTACCGCCTTGAACAGTATCGACAGTAATACTTCCAAAATCATTTCCGTTACAATCTAAATTTGTACTACTTAGCTCAGCTACAGTTGGTAAATTCATATTTTCAGTGACTGCTACTTCATCTAAGGCGGTACAGCCATTCTCCGTATTCGTAACCACTAAAGTATACATATCAGGAAGATCTACAACAGGATTGATACCTGTAAATTGAAAAACTTCACCATTACTAGCAGGAACTAATCCTGTCCAATCATAAGTATAAATATTACCTTGACTTGAGCCACTTGCGTTTAACGTTACTTCTGTTTCTATACAATCAATTTCCATATTTTGACCAGCATCTGCAACAGGAGGTGTAGTATTTTCTTCAATATTAATCGTTTGCTCATTCGTACAACCATTAGTTGTATTCGTGGCAATAAGTGTATAGTCTCCGCCTTGAGTAGCTGTTAAAGAATCTAAATCATAACTATCGATAATTGAACCATTTATGGCCCATCCATAGACCACTTCGTCATTGCTCATTGCACTTAATGGTACAGAAGGATTTACACAAGTAATAGCACCTAGACCTTGTATGGAAACAGTAGGAACTTGAGTATCTTCTCCAATGGTAACAGTACTCGTAGCAGTACATCCACTGGCTTGATCGGAAACAGTCAAAGTATAAATTCCAGGAACTGTTATCATTGGATTTTGATTCGCTGCATCCAAATTTGGATCAGGACCATCCCAAAGGTATGTGAATTCAAAACCTCCACTTGAGTTTGAACCATCTAGAGTAAGTACATCATCGGTACAAGTTAAAAGTTGATCAGCACCCGCATCAGCAATAGGTGGAGCTGCTACGCTAATATCGATAGAAGCAGAAGCAGTACAAGCATTAGCATCACTTACTATTAAAACATAATTTCCAGCAGCAGCAATCGTTGTACTTGGAGTTATATCTCCATTCGACCATTCATAATTTTCATATACTCCTGTAGCATCTATAGTCGTTGATTCACCTTCACAAAAAGAAAGATTGCCACTCAATGATGGAGGTGTTACAATAATTTCATTTACTGTAACAATAGTCGATCCAGTACAATTATTTGCATCCGTAACCATTACACTATAATCGTCAGCATTGCTAACTTCAATGCTCTGCCCAGTAGAACCATCTGACCATGTATAGTCTAAATAACCAGCATCAGTAGTAAGAGTCGTCATACCTTCTTCGCAGAAATTTAAATTACCACTAATGGTTGGTTGTGGCAGTAAATTTTCGGTAACCATAAATTCAGCAGTTCCCGTACAACCAGATGCATCAGTAACAGTAACACCATAAGTTCCCTCTACTGTTACATCTATTGTTTCTGATGTTTCCATTGTTGACCATTCGTAAATATTATATCCGCTATCTGTATTTATAGTTGCAGATGATCCAGTACAGAAATTATCATCACCCGTTATAGAAATAGCTATATTACTAGCTTCAGAGACCATAAATTCAGCGGTCCCCGTACAACCAGAAGCATCTGTAACGGTA
>JAHDIP010000238.1 GCA_020630735.1 Saprospiraceae bacterium
TTTTGCCAAAAAGTAAATCGCTGTAGATACTCATTGGGTCACTTTTGAGAGAACTTATTAGATTGCTTCGATTGACCAGTCAATAATAAATCCTACTGTTTTTCTGACCAGTTTACTAGACTGACCCGATCAGTATTTCTCCGATGATCAAGTCTATTGATCTTGATTTGCTTTAGCACTTTAATCATTCCCTCGTGTTTCTGCCTGTCGAAAAACAGGTCAATCACTTAGTCATGGATGTTTCATCTTTTCTATTTTGGGATAAATTACAAAAAATCAATACATTTCTTTTATAAGATTCGAATTATTTTTTCGTAAATTTAGAAGTTGTTTAAATTTTAACCTAAGTTCAAGTTTAAGCTTCACTTGAATTAAACTTGTGCTTACTAGAAAAAATTACCAAATGAAAACCCTAATTTTCCGTTATGGTCAAACGACCTTAACACTTGAGCGCCTCTCTCAGTTATTTGCTATTCCCCAAACGACTTTAATCGCAAAAAATGAGCATTCTATTGTTTCTCAAGTTGGCGAATATGCCATAGTCGAAGATGCTAATCTGAAGACAAAACAAAAAGATTCTAAAGCAGTTTATCGTATTCATCAGGAAGACACCTTAGTTGTCCCAACTGGCTACCTATATATTGTTACCCAAAAAGCAAATCAGATAAAGAAGCTAGTCAAACAATTTTCGCTACAAATCGTGGAACGAATTAGTAAAAAAGAATTTTTTGTGCAGCTTAATGATCCAACAATTTCTCCCATTGACTTTAGCATGCAACTACAGGGAATGTCCTCAACAATAAAAATAGCAGAACCCGATCTAGTAGCTACTATGCATCAATGCAGTTTGATCCCTTCGGATAGCTTGATGAATGTACAATGGTATTTACGAAATGATGGCATTGACCATATGAATAATAAAAATTGGACCTTTAGAAAACGTGCAGACGCCAAAGTCATAGAAGCTTGGGAGTTACTCGAAGAACATAAGGGTTTTATTTGTTCGGATAAAATTACTATTGCTGTTATTGATAAAGGTTTTGATATTAAGCATCCCGACTTTCAGGGAAAAATTGTTGGGGCAAAAGATTTTCTAAATGATAAGAACAACCAATTTAGAATAGAACTCACGAAAGATAATCGAGGCAATTGGGTTACTAATGCTGACCACGGAACAAGCTGTGCTGGTATTGCCTGTGCTAGTGCCAATGGAGAAGGGATTGTCGGAGTTGCGCCCCATGCTAAATTTATGCCTATTCAATATAACTCTGCTGCGGGTAGAGACTTACGTCGAATGTTTAGACATATCATGAAAAATGACGGTGATGTGATTAGTTGTAGTTTTGGTAATTTGGGTGTACCCATGGATACACTGACAGCAAAAACGATTAGAGATTGTGCCAAGAAAGGACGAAAAGGTAAAGGCTGTGTCATTTGTTTTGCTACTGGTAATGATGCTGAAATGTTATTAAACAATGAAATTGCTACCCATCCAGATATAATTGCAGTTGGAGCTTCTACAAGTGAAGATACTTTGGCTCCTTATACCAACCGCTCCATCAATATGTCTGTCATCGCTCCAGGTGGATATGGTTATTCAGGAATGATGGCAACGACTGATGTTGGTTTTGCTCGTGACCCTAACACTGGTATTCTGGAACCTGTAGGGAAAGGAGACTTGACCGATCCTTTTTATAGAAATAATGCGGAGGGCACTTCTTTTGCCTGTCCACTAGTAGCTGGAGTAGCGGCCTTAATATTATCGGCCAATCCAAAGTTGAAAGCTTCGGAAGTGAAAAAGATTATAGAAGAAACGGCTGATAAAATTGGCGCATCGTCAGAATATGATGCCAATGGTCATTCTTCTAAATATGGTTTTGGTAGAATAAATGCTGCTAATGCTGTACGCAAAGCATTGGGGTTATCTTTAAAAAGATACCAAAAAGCAGCAAAGGCTGATGTATCAATGGTATCACCTTTTACAGTCAATGTTGGTATCACCATAAAAGATTCGCTTCGAGCACAAGAAGAAGAATTATTTCTACAGTATAAAGTTCCTGCTCGACATGCTGGAAAAACATTAGTCATTGATATGGATACGCCTGTCAACCATGATCCAACTAAGCTACTCGCCATGTTTATCCAAAAGGATGTCAAACCTGATTTTATTAGTAATTATATGGCGCAAGCAATGTTGAATGACGACCTCACTGCCCAGCTTACAGTACAAGGTGTTCAGGAAGGAACTTATTTTATTTCTGTCCGTTGTTTACAAAATTTTCAATGGGTAAAAGGTGGTGGTAGCTTTGAACTAACCTTCCGATTGGAAGAACCCATTTTTGATGAAATAAATGGAGACCCCGATACTGCAATTGCCTCAATAAATCGAAGAGATATTTCTAGGGTTAGCTAAAAAATAAAAGTCAAAATGAAAAAAGTGAAAGTCAAAATGAAAATGAAGCTTTAAGTTTTTGTTTTGACTTTCTATACTGAAAACAAAGTGGTTTTCGGATTGGCAAATGATTAAAGCTACTGAAGATTAAACAATAGCTACTAATGACGATCCTAAAACCGTATGCCCATGGGTATACCATACCATACCTTACGATAAAATACTAAAACTACTTTTCATAAAACATACTACCTAATCTCATGTCGTTGACTTGAGTGGTTCATCTATGGATCAAGAAAAAATACATGGCCTCAAACTAAAAAAGACCAAAATGAAAACAGAAATGTATAAAGATTTTGATGTTCTAAAATCAGAAATCGCTGATAATCAGACAGCGACAGTCCTCAACTTCTTGAATTCCTTAAGTATTGTTTTAAACGCTAGCACTCAAGCCAAAATTCAAGAACTTCATCATACCTATAAAAGGTTGGAAGATGATAATATTTCAGGTGTTTTAACGTCTGAAAATTATACCGCAAACATTAATCGGATAAATAGAAGTAGCTTGGAAACTATTGAAGAAATGTCTGCTTATTATTCGATTCAAGAGTTTGAAAAAGCTATCGAATTTTCTAAAAACTATAATAAAGGCAGTGACTGCTTCGACCAGCAAGAATGGGAAAATAGCCTCAACTATTTAACGACTGCACAGCAACACTATATCCCAAAATTTGAAAATGCTTTATTTGATTTAGAAACAAAGCTATTCTTGACTAAAGCTAACATTAATCTAGCAAAGCATAAAGCGATTTCAAATAATGTAGATAAAAGTCTAGCTAGTATTTTCAAAAATAATGCAGATACCATTCTTGAAAGCAATACTTTTAAAAATCAATCTTTAATGTCTCAAATTATATTGGACAATTCGACGCTTGAATTTAGACCAATTCTGAAAGGGCAGTACCAAAACACTAAGATTGACCGTGTCTATAAAAAGGTAAAAGTACCTCAATTAAAAAACATTAATGAAATCATAAATAATGGAATTTCGCAACACGATTATGAAAATGTGATCGAACCAAATGCCATTCCATTAGATTTGAATGCTAGCTTTACCTTTGTTCAGCTTGAAGAAAAATTTCCTTTAAAAATTTATAAAGCAAAAGAAAAATCGTATCATTTTTTTAGTGAAGAAATCGTATCGGATGGTTGTACTAATTGTGGCGGTAAGGGTTCTAACATTTGTTCTGAACCTGAATGTAATAATGGCAAACAAAAATGTACAACTTGTGAAGGCATTAAACAAGAAAATTGCCATGAATGTAATGGGAGTAAAAAAATCACCTGTACTAATTGTGATGGCAAAGAAACAAAATCCTGCACGTCTTGTAATAATGGAATTAATAAAGCCCAATGTAATAAGTGTAAGGGGATTGGAGTCTTAAAAAACAATTGTGAGACTTGTACAAATACAAGGATAGAGGAATGCACAACTTGTGATAAAGGAGGAAAGATTCCATGTAAAAGCTGCACGGGTTTTGGTGAGTCTGATTGTACAACTTGTAAAGGAAAGGGCACTAAAAAATGCGAAGTATGTAAAGGAAGTGGAGGCGTATTTACGATTCCTTTAATTGAGACTAAACTAAGCAACTTTAGCGATCATTTTCTTTATGCTTTTGATCAAAAAAACAATAAACTTTTAGAGATCAAACCTGAACTCAGAGAAAAGTTAATGGCTTCAAGTGGGTACAAAAGCTCCAACTTAGAAGTACTTTCATTTTTTAGATCGGATGGTTACAAAGTAGATTTTAGTGTAGAAAAAAAGCAAACAGCGATACGAAACAAATACCGTCAACAGACCAAAGCCAATCATGAATCTATATATCCCATACTCACAAAGGAAAAAATAGTTGATGAAATTCTACCTTGTTTCAAGATCACTTATTCCTTTATCTTTAATGCAAGTAAAAAATATGATTTATACATTCCCCTTTCTGAAGATGCAATATTAAATCCCATCTTTGAGAAAAAACCTAATCTAGAAAAGATTTCTGCAAGGAGTAATTTCAAAACTAAAATTGGTAGAGCTTTTTCTACAAAAAAACAACTTGAAATAGATGATAAGTTCAAACAGATCAATCTTATGGTTCATCTAGCCAAAACGGATAATGAATTAGATTTTACTGAAAAAACGGGTCTCTCAACCTTACTAACAGGCAGTATCAACCATTTCACCAAAGACTCTCAAAACGTCCTCTTAAAACGAATACGAAATGAAGAATCGATGACATCGGATACTAGTATTTACCGATTTAGTAAACAAGAAAATGGCATAAAAGCTTTTGACGAAATTGTTGGCTTAATGGGCAACCAAACGCAAAAAGAAAATGTATCAAAAGAAGTAGAGAAGATGAAAAAACAAATCTTGGATGCATCGCCCAAAAATGTTGCCTACGTGAAAAACCTGCTGAGCGAACCTATGGTTTCAGTTGCATTATTGCTCTTGATTATTGTTGGTATTCTATCCGTTTATTTTATAGTTGCTTAAGTTTTTTTAGTCCTCTGAAAGCCCTTTTCGCTTGTATTGAAGTCTAAAAAAGCATTTTCTTTGATTTAGTTTTACAAAAAAGACAAATCATCTACTTCCACAAAAAGCACACTAATAAACTGCTAAACAAGGAGCAATATATTTTTAAAACACAATATTGATGTATTATTGTTTATAGTCATAAAACCTTAACATTTGCTTAACTTAACGAAGGCAGCAAAGTGAGGAGTAATGAGCGTTTTATTGGTGTATTTATCGAACAAAGAAACGCCATTTCTTTTGAAACGATAAGAAATTTTGAACTTGCTTTCTCACAAGTTCTTCCCTAAACCGATACTAGATAAAGGCATCTCCTTGAAAGTGGAGATGCCTTTTCTTGTTTTAACATGCTTTGGGTTAGAGACTTATAAAAAATAAAAATTAGATTTTATTCCAAACTACTCGTTTTATTTAAACAGTTACTTCCTTTGATTTTTCGAGCGCATTTTTGATCTTATCGTATAGTTCTAATGGATTAAATGGCTTTCCTAAATGATCGTTCATTCCAACAGCCTTGGCTTCTTCTGCAACGGTCGCAAAAGCCGAAGCAGTCAATGCAATAATTGGCACTTTTCCCTTTAAGCCTCCAAGCTTACGAATTTCTGTAGACGCTTCGTAGCCATTCATATTTGGCATATTGATGTCCATTAAAATCAAATCGTAATCACCATTTTTATACATCTCGACGACTTCCAAACCGTCATTTGCAATGGACAATTCGACTTTCCATTTCGCAAGTGTTTTTCGGGCAACGATTTGATTAATTTTATTGTCTTCCGCCATCAAAATACGAGCGCCTATAATTCCATCTTTACTTAGCGATACCCCCGTAACTGTTTTCTTTTGAGGTACGATCAATTTTCCTAATTCAAAATCTAATACAAAATAAAAGGTACTCCCCTCTCCTACAATACTCGCAATTTCTATTTTCGAATCTTGCAATTCAATTAATCGTTTTGTAATCGCTAAACCTAAGCCTGTACCACCATATACTCTAGAAGTGTCCTCTGATGCTTGCGTAAAGCTTTCGAAGATCGTTTGTTGTTTTGCAGGAGGAATACCAATACCTGTATCTTTTACTGCAAAATAAATTTTGGCTTTACCATATTCAACTCGTAAGATTTTAGTTTCTATAGTCACACCACCTTTCTTGGTAAATTTTAAGGCATTACCAATTAAATTCGTAAAAATTTGAGTCATCCTTGTAGGATCACCTTTGATGGTATATTTCAAATCTTCGAAGTTTCCTTCTGTCTTCAAATAAATATTTTTGGACTGCGCACTTATTTTGAAGGTCTCAAAAATACCTCTAAGAAGATCACGTAAATCAAATTCTATTTTCTCAAAATGAATTTTACCAGCTTCTATTTTTGAGAAATCTAAAATATCATTGATAAGAGATAATAAATTATTTGCTGAAAATCGAAGTGTTTTTAAATTTTCGATTTGGTTTTCTCTAGGTTCATCATCAAGCAATAAATTAGTCATTCCGATAACAGCATTCATCGGTGTACGAATCTCATGACTCATTGATGCCAAAAATTCTTCTTTGGCCAATGCAGCAGCCTCAGCTATTTCTTTAGCTTTTATGAGTTCGACATTTTTTTCTTCAAGGATTTCATTTTGTTTGCTTATTTCTTCTTTCTGCAAAGAAAGTACTTTATTTACTTTTATTTTTTCTCGATAATTGTACAGCAACATAAAACCGATAAATAATAAAAGGATAAGTACACCTAACAAAAAATAAAATGTTGTACGCGCTAAAGCTTTATCTTTATTTAAGGTTTCTATTTTTAATTCCTTTTCTTTAGATTGATACTCTGCTTCATACTTCGACTGCAATTCAACAATTGTATTCTTATGTTCAAAAGTAAATATGCTATCTTTTAGCTGAACAAATTGTTTAAAATAGCCATAAGCATTTTCATAATCTTTTGCTTGAAGAGAAGCTGAAGCTTTACTTTCAAGTGCCTTCATCTTTATGGCACCACCATTGACTTCCACATCTAAAGCCATTGCTTTATTTAGGTAGGCTAGTCCTTCATCCTCTTTTCCAAAAGCAATATGTGCATTGCCCAATTCGATTAATGTTTTTGCTTCATCTGTTTTATCACCTAATTTTCTAAACGTATCTAGACTTGTTTCTAAAAACGTTATAGCCTTTTCAAATCGATTTTGCTTGTAATAGACCATTCCTAAATTAAATTTCAATAAAGCTGTTCTGGCTTCGTACTTAATTTCTTGGCTAATAACTAAAGCATCTTTGTAATATTTTTCAGCTTTATCAAATTCATTGTTTTCCACATAAACATCAGCGATATTGATATAAAAGCTCGTGATTCTTTTTTGGTCATTTACCTCCTCAGCTAGCTTAATCCCTTTTTGATAATAAGCTAAAGCATTTTTTTGATCACCATTCAAATTATAAATAACTCCTAAATTATTATAGCTCAAAATCAATCCCCATTTATGTTGTATTTCTTCTCTGATACGAAGAGCTTTTAGATAAAACTCTGCTGCCATATCATATTCTTCCTGATAATGGTATGTGATACCAATATCGTTATAATTCACTGCTATAACTAATGAATCTTTAGCATCTGTTGCATAGGACAAAGAGCGTAAAAAGTCTTTTCGAGCAGCTTGTAAATCATCACTATCAATATGTAACCATCCCTTTACATTTATCGCATTAGCCAACTTGACTAGATCTTCAATGGTTTCATACTTCGCTATCGAAATATCAATTTCTTCTTTTGCTCGTACAAAATCTCCTTTGTGTCTATATATTTTGGCTAGCTGATATCGAAACTTTCCTTCTTGTTTTATAGCACCTTTTTCGCCAGCCATTAATAGACCTTTCATAGCATAAGTCAAGGCTCGATCTGGATCTTTTTGGCGCAGTCGACTCGTAATACGATAAAGTTCTTTTAGCCGATCATCGTCATTTTTTGCAATGTCATATTGGTGCAATAAACTATCAAGTTTATTGTCAGCTGCTGCCGGAATTAAAATAGATGGGATAAGGGTAAATAAAATGATACATTTTATCAACGCTTTCGCATGGTTCGAATATGTTCGCTGGGTTCTCAAAGTATAATTTTATTTTTACAAGTAGTTTTTATTTTAATAATAAAGCTACTGGCTGGTATTGTAATCTTGAAAGAATATGTTAATGAATTCGACATTATCAATCTATACCTACTGGCATTCTGTTATCGGATCATCATCAGTTGCTACCGTTTGACTTTCAGTAGTTCTAAATATTTGGCAATCCGAAAACTATTTTGATATAAAGTCTATTCTTTCTCCATTACTTAGAAATGGCTATAAATAAAGTTATGCTTGTTGATGTGTATGTACTTCTGTAGATAAAATGGTAGTATATGCTTGATCTAAAGATGGTATAGATCATTTTCAATAGTCTCAAATTTTGTTAGTTAGGCATTGAATGAATTACATGTCTTTAATCTAAAGAACTAGAACTCTTGTTTCTCTTAGTAACGAGCAAATAATAAGTTGGGCATTTGGAGATAGATATTTTGTAACAAAAAGAGGCATTTTTTGAAGAAATAGCCGAGCTATTGCTGAAAAAAATAACGAAATTTTGTTACAAAATATCATCAGTGAAATGACTAAGTTATTTTTTACTCGTTACTTAGTAGACAATTTTCAAAAAAGATAGGATAGGTAATTTTATTTTTATAAACTATTGTGACACCCTTACTTAATTCATATGTAATTATTTTTTAATACAAAGATTTAAAACAGCCCATTTTATAGGGTTTTAGCACTCTAAAAAGCTAAAATTTGTTGCAATAGTTTTATTTATTATTTGTTTTCGCTAATGCTGAAAGCTTAAGTACCGTTTTCCAATTTCGAGTAGTTGCTGCTACTTTCAATTTGCTTTCAAAAAACTTATTAGAGAGTTTCGTATCTCTATATTTTCCTTCAAGGTAAATAAAAACGTGTTTGCCAGCAACCTCAAATTTATCATCTCCATGATCAAAGTCTTTGATCTTTTCCAATTTCTCAGAAGTAGGTTCTTCTTTCAAAAAAGTGAGGATCAACCGTTCAATTTCAGTATCCGATTTATAGTAGGGATTACCCGCTATGGCTGCTTCTAATGTTTCTACAGTCATCACAATAACAGAAACATCAAAACCATATTTTTCGGCAATCGCTTTTTCTATTTTAGCCGCCAATTTAGTCGGATCGCTTTTTCGTTTCAACTCAAAAAAAGCATTACCACTTTGAATATAGGTTGTACAATTCAACAAACCTAAGCCCTCATATAATGCTCTCAAATCTGCCATAAGTATCTTACGGTGACCTCCTACATTGATGCCTCGAAGTAAAGAAATGTATTTTGTCATATTTTATTCGTTTAAAAAA
>JAHDIP010000019.1 GCA_020630735.1 Saprospiraceae bacterium
CCGTGAATTTGAACTATAGGTGTTCGAGGAATTAAGTTTGGTGTTTTCCATAGTGACAATGTTTTCAAAGCCCATTGCAAATAATTATTCGTTTGTAGAGCAAGCATACTTTTGAATAACACTTGATCGCTCTCATGTTCAAACCCATGTGCTTTCCCCCAATATTTTATGCTATTGATACAAAGCTCCTTCGTGAATAATTTATGAACATATAAAGGAGCTACAAGTTTGAAATACCACGGAAGCTCGTCTCTTGATTTTATACTTGAAATTAAAATGATTTTTTTTACTTTCTTGATTGAAGCAATTTCTTGCGCCATTATTCCTCCTAAAGAATGACCAATCAATACAACCTCATCCGTTTCATCTAAAACTTTACAGAACATCCTTTTTGCATAAGCATTGATGTCTTCATTTTGTTTAGGTTCTATCCACTTTAAATAACCAAGGCTGTTATTTTCAAAATCTAATTTTTCAAAAATTCGATGATCGTATCCTAAACCAGGGATTAAATAAATTTTCATTTTGGCAATGCCTTTATGTAAGCCATACACAAATCCACTGTCGCTTCGATCCCTTTTTTATGGGTGCGTTCGACACCATGTGAAGCCGAAACACCAGGTCCAATTAAGCCTACTCTAAAATCATTACCTGCTCGAAGTGCAGCCGAACCATCAGAACCATAAAATGGATAAACATCAATTGCATACGGAATGTTATTTTTTTCTGCTAACTGAACAAGTTTTTTTCGAAAAGCATAATCATACGGTCCCGAAGAATCTTTAGCACAAATTGAACAAGCTGTTTCTCTTCCTGCACAACCATTTCCGACAACGCCCATATCGATGACTAATAATTCCTTGATTGTTGAAGCATAACCACATGTACCACCATGCCCAACTTCTTCATAATTTGAAAAAAACAATTCAACAGGAACAGCCAAGCCTTCCTTTTTGATTCGTTTTGCTATTTCAAAAAGCACTAGACAGCCAGCTTTATTATCCATATATCTAGACTTAATAAAACCACTTTCCGTTTCGGTATAATGTGGTTCAAAGCAGATGTAGTCGCCTACCCGAATACCAAGTCGTTCGGTATCAATCGCCGATTCGACGAGTTCATCCAACCGGATGTGCATATTCCCGATGACCCGATTTTGTGTTTTAAGAGAAGAATTTACATGAGCAGCAGGGTTATTTAGCAGCAGAGTACCTGTATAAATTTTATCATCAAGTGTTCGTATTCGGCAATAGCCACCTTCATGCCCATTCAGTTCTAAACCACCAACTTTTGAAATACGTAAAGTCCCATCACTATTAATACCAGTAACGACAGCGCCAAGCGTATCCAAATGAGCAGCGATAGCGAGTGTTGGTTTTTTACCAAGTGTACATTTTACAGCACCTTTATTGCTTCGTTTAGGTTTCCAGCCTACTTTTGATAACACATCGAAGGCAAATTGACTGGCTTCGTGTGTATAGCCAGAAGGGGAGTCGATGGCGACGAGTTTTTGCAAGAGTTTATAATTCATTGACTCAATTTATACATTTTTCTGATTAGTTGTGTAAAAAAATTGAGATATAGTTGTGATTCCTAAACGAAATGACGTTTTTGCGGTTGTAATTCAAACTATGGAATTTCTTACACGATATCGTTTCTTTTTAGGGCTGTTTTTTTGCCTTTTTTTACTAAACCTTTTAGTAACCAATGACTTTATAAGTATTTGGGAACAAGTGGAATATGGGCTGTTATCTTATGCACAAGATCAAACAGTAGGTGAGCTTGTGTTACCCATAGCTACAAGTGCCAAAATAGGCGTACTATACGAAATTTTTGGTTTAGAGCTTTTCTTTTTACGTTTACCATCACTCATGCTGTTAGGTTTTTCGATGGTACTGTTTTATTTATTTGGTCGTAAAATATTTGGGCAAGAAGCTAGTTTACTTACCTTAGTTGTTTTAGCCAGTTCATTTCTAGTCGTCAATATTTCGAAATTTGTAGGGAGCGATACTTGGTTATTCTGTGCCCAGTGGCTCAATTTTGTTTTTTTAATTTTAAGCCTAAAGCAACCTATACTAAAATGGCAGATTCCATATGCTGCAACCGTATTGTTGGGTTGTATGACACATCCAATTAGTATGTTCGTATGGGTACTAATTTCTCTCGTTTATTTAGTCATTTTTCACCCGAAAGGAAAGCAATTAAGGAAGACAGCATTGTTTGCTTTAGGAGGAATTGCTATTTCTTTTTTGTGTTGGAAAGGACAATTTTTTACCCTTCAGTTAGATTCTTTTCTTCTAGCCTATAAAAGTAGTTCCATTAAAGATTTTACTCTATTGCATTTATTTGGAATGGCACCTTGGTCAGGATTTTTAGCTGCAGCCTTTTGGGATTTATTTAAAAAAATTAGAAAAGGGGAAGAATTAGCCATTATCATTATGGCTGGATTACTAGCGGGCTTAGGTAGTTTTTCGATGACCTTGCAAGCTGTTTTTGCTTTTATGATTGCAAAGCAATTGATGGTTTATTTGGCACCAAATTATCCGCATGGAAATATTGTGAAAACGGTTTCTATTATAACAATGATCATCGCTTTTTGTGTAGCAACCGTTTTGATGCTTACAGGATTTCAAGAATACAGAGGAGTCGGCTTTCGTTCAGCAATGGCTATCGGGATGGTGTTTTGGATTTCTGGAATCGTAGGATTGATTGGTTTGTTTTTAAGAGATCAAAAATATATTATTGGTGGAATGGCAATGAGTGGTTTGCTTACAACCTTGCTTTTTTGGTTGCAATTATATCCGATTATAGAGACGAACCGAAATTTTACTAAGCAGATAGTGAAAGAGGCTTCTGCAATTTCAAAAAATAAAAAAACAATTGTCGTTAATAGTGCCGCTTTAGAAAAAAGTAAATCCTTTCAATTATATGCAAAAGCAGCTTTTGAGGAAATCGATTATTCGACAGCGACTTTAGGAAAGGAGAATACGACATACATTTTAGATAGCTTGAGCTACGCTAAAGTAGGAACGAACATTGATAAACAAAATATAAATGAGATAAAAGGTAAGTTTGGTTGGAAAGAGCAACCTCAACAATTTTGGTTGCTCTATAATAAATAATATTTTGATCGCTTTGTACTCAGTAATGGGCGAAAAATAATGACCATTACTAAGGTACATTTCTGAATAGAAGATAAAGTAAGAATAGTAGTATTATCGTTCCTATACCAACTACTTGCCAAAATTTTTGAGCATCTTTCTTATCTCTAGCTTCCTGCAGTCGTTTCTTTTTCGTTTTTGCCATATTATATAGTTCTTTGATTTAGTGAATTTTCCAATATTTGTAATGACTAAATTAAGAATAAAATTATAAAAACAAAGAAATTGGCAAGTAAAAAATTAAAAATTTTGTTCGTAATATTCTACAATGCGCTCATCTGTCATGATATCACGAGGACGCACTTTTTGCTTTAAAACAATGCCATCTAAGGTTCTACAACGGCTCAATGCCACATAGGTTTGCCCATGTTCAAAAGCCCCCTTGCCTAGCTCAATAATGATTTTGTCAAATGTTTTTCCCTGACTTTTGTGAATGGTGATTGCCCAAGCAAGCTTGATTGGATATTGTTTAAACGTACCTGCTACATCGGTATCTATGGCAGTGGCATCTTCTGTACTTGGTTTATATTTTAGGATTTCCCATTCGAGGCGTTCGAGGATGATGAGTTTTTGTTTTTTATCTTCTAGATTACTTTCTATGGCAACTTTTATTTCTTCAGAATTCAACTTCACTATTTTGCCTATCGTACCATTTACAAAACGTCGACGTGGATCATTTTTGACAAACATGACTTGTGCCCCTTCCTTCAATTTCAATATAGGTTCAGTTGGGAAAAGTCTAGGATTAAAATTTCCATTCACTGTAGCCATATAGCTAAACTCGACTTCATCTAGCTTTTTCAAAAAATGCTGATTGATTTGATCTACAACCGCATTTCGAGGAGAAAGCGTAATGTAAAAATCTTCTGGTTCAAAATCAGGTTGATAACGCTCATTCAAATCTTCTAGATCATCATAATCCATTTGATTTGTTCGTACTGCATCTAACAAGCGGAGGAAGTGACGAGATTTTTGCCGATACGTTTTTCTCAATTCTAAGTACTCTAGTTCAAATTCTGTTTGGAAAACAGTAGCTGCAAAAAAGTAAGGGCTTTCGTAATACAGCTTAAACAACATTTGTTCTGCTTCGCTAGAAACGACAGGAGGCAACTGAAATAAATCGCCAAATAGTACAATCTGAACGCCGCCAAAAGGCTCAATAGCATTTTCTCTATTGATGCGCAGAAAGGTATCGATATTATCCAACAAGTCGGCACGAACCATTGATATTTCATCAATGATTAGTACTTCCATATTTTTATAGAGCTTACGGCTCTTCCTTTTTTTTATATCTTTTTTAGTGATCGGTTTGGCAGGAAAGCCAAAAAAGGAATGAATAGTTTGTCCTTGTACATTTAGTGCTGCAATACCAGTGGGAGCAACCACCACCGTTTTCTTTTTGGTGGTACGCCGAAACAAACGAAGCAAAGTAGATTTCCCTGTTCCTGCACGTCCAGTAATGAACAAATTTTTCTTCGTTTTCTCTAAAACATCAAGTGCGTACTGAAAATCATCATTCAGTTCTAATGGTTCTTTATCTATCAAAATGGTAATTGTTTATTCCTCACAATGATAGCGATATTTTTTGAACTATTTCTTTATCTCCTTTACTAGATAAACAAAAACTGGAAAATGATCACTATAACCACCTTGGTAGGTATCAAAAGAATAGGTACGGAAGGGATAACCTTCATATCTACCTGTTTTCTGTACTAAAAATCGTTCGTTGAAAATTGTCGTTTTGAAATATTGATAGCCATCATCATTTGGCTCGATCAACCCACGAGACATAATAATTTGGTCAAACAAACTCCAAGCATCACGGTAAGCCGTTGTACCAATTCCTCTTTTGTAGTAATCGTACATTGGGTTATACATTTCGCCCTTTTTTAGATTCTCTTTATCTCGTTTTGCATTGAGTACCTTTTTACAACTAGGATTGGTTGGGTCATCATTTAAGTCACCCATTACAATTACTCTGGCATAAGGATTTACTTTTTCGAGTGAATCTACGATTTTTTTGCAAGCAAAAGCGGCTTGATTTCGAAGTGGTTCTGTTGCTTTTTCACCACCACGCCTTGATGGCCAGTGATTCACCAAAATATGCATTGGATCACCATCATAAACACCGCTCACAAGCAAGATGTCTCTTGTGAAAATTGGTTCTCCTTCTCTGTTTTTGATATGATTTCGAATCGGACGACTACTTTCAACCGTAAAATATTTGGGCTGGTAGAGTAGGGCAACATCAATACCTCTTTTGTCTATTGAGTTATAATGGACAATTTGATAATCTCGATCTTTGATCTTTGGTCGTTGAACAAAATCTTCGAGCACTTCCTTGTTTTCAATCTCACAAACACCTAAAAGAGAAACACCATCAGGCGTATTTTTGGTACCTAATTGAGAAACAACATCCGCAAGATTATCTAATTTTTCGTAATATATTTTGCTATTGTAAAGACGTTTCCCCGATGGTGTGAATTCGGTATCTCGTACATCTGGCGTATCAAGCGTATCGAATAAGTTTTCGAAATTATAGAAGCCAATACAGCCAATTTTGTACTCTTTTTGAGCGAATAAAGATGATTGGAAACTTGCTAAAAACAGCGTAATGATTAAGAAGTATCTCATGTTTAGATAGAAGGTTTCGTGTATTTAAAATTTTTCTGCAGCTTAAAATGCAGAAAAAATTCTGCACCCACATAACCGCTTTGCTCTCTTATAATTTTACTTAATCATATCCTTAAGGGAAATTATGATTAAATAAAATCATGATCGTTTCGTGTTTGAAAATACATTCGATAAACGTTTGAATGTACCTAAATGTGTTATCAAAGATGACAATATCAGCAAAAATAACTTTTTGTTAATACTTTCGTACTAGAATGTTTGAAAAAGGATGAAGTTTACTGTTTTATCCATTTTCGATATATCGTAAAAGTCTCTCCACTTATTTTGACAAAAAAATAGCCCTTCTCCATATAATGAGTGGGAATAGTAAAACGATTTTTACCTGCTAAAACGTTTTTAGTTGTTTGATAAATGGATGAGCCATTCACTGTAAGCAATTCAATAGCAATGGATTGCGCTTGTTTCGCATTTAGCTCTAATTGAAATTCGTTGGTAGAAGGATTCGGAAACAAAGTAACTTGTTGTTTGGCTAAGGAATTGCTCGTTACTGATACAGTTTCGCCTCGTTGCCAGTGGTTTTCTCCTTCTAAACAAATTAACGTCGTACCCAAGGTTTCTATATCCGTCATTTCCAATTTGTCAGAAAACCATACTTCGGCTATCAAAGCATCTGGCGTAATATCTAAAAGACTATAACCATGATTAATCAAATCGCCATAGACATGATGTGGATTTAAGTCTTGGCTCAAATTGACTAAAGCTGTAGCCACTACACCAGGGATATTTTCTTACTCATCCGCATTACCACGCGTAATACTTCCTCCCATTAATTCTACACCGACAGAGCCTTGCCCCGTGGCTTGATGGATTATCTGTTTTCTTCAAATTTATTATAATAAGCCGCCGACCTTAACCTAAAATTTACATCAATAATATTATAAAATCCATTTATAAATACTAATTTTGTACATCTGATTTTGATAGCTATATTAAGTACCAATTTTAGGGTATTTTTTTTATAGTTTAGAACCTTTTTACAGCAATTTCTTCCACCTTAGTGGGACAAACTGCAAATGACCTTCACTTAAACTTACAATATGAAAATAAATTTTCATTACTATCTACTTTTATCTTTCCTTTTGTTAAGTGGTTTTACTGTACAAGCACAAAATGCTAGTCTAACTGGTATAGTGAAAGATGCTGAAAGTAAACAGCCTATCGTTAATGTCTATGTAACGATAGAAGGCGCAGAAGGAATAAGCGTAACGGACGAACGGGGCTTTTTCGAAATGGACAAACTGCCTATCGGAAGTCAGGTCGTTATTTTTACTTTCCAAGAAAAGGAAATACTACGACAAGAAGTAGTGACCTCCTCTGGTCGGACTGACTTGGGAGATGTTGCCGTTTCAATTCAAAAAGGCGATGTGAGTACCGATTTAATTCCGACGATTTCGCTTTCAGCTGATGACTTAGAAGACGACAATAGCGAAGCTTCTGATATCTCTGGTTTGCTCTCTGCATCTAGAGATGTTTTTGTTTCTACAGCAGCCTTTATTTTCGGACCTGCTCGTTTTCGAATAAGAGGATACGATTCTGAAAACTTTACAACACTGGTCAATGGAATTCCTATGAACGACTTAGAAAATGGTCGAACTTACTGGAATAATTGGGGTGGACTTAATGATATTGCTCGAAATCGAGATGCTAATATCGGACTGATGCCAACCAATTTTACTTTTGGTGGTGTTGGTGGTTCGACTAGCATTGATATGCGAGCGTCTACGCAACGCAAACAATTGAGAGCCTCTTATGCAATTTCTAATCGGGCTTATCGTAATCGGGTCATGCTTACTTACTCAACAGGTTTGTTGCAAAACGGCTGGGCATTTAGTTTGTCAGGTTCTCGTCGTTGGGCAGAAGAAGGCTATATTCCTGGTACGACTTATGATGCTTGGGGATATTTTGCGTCTGCTGAAAAAGTATTAAACGACAATCACTCGATTAGCTTAACGGCTTTTGGTGCTCCCAATAAAAGAGGAAGAAGTACAGCCTCTACGCAAGAGATGTACGACCTAGCAGGTTCTAATTATTACAATTCTAATTGGGGTTATCAAAATGGTGAAAAGCGTAATGCTAGAGTAGCGAATACACATCAGCCTATAGGTATTTTACAACACCGTTGGAATATTGCTGGTGATGCTTCTTTAGTAACATCCGTTTCATACCAAGCTGGTCGAAATGGTGGTACTGCGCTCGACTGGTACAATGCACCTGATCCAAGAGGCGATTATTACCGTTACTTACCTAGTTTCTTTGATCATAATGAGGAGCTGTTTCAAGAAGTTACAGATGTGTTGACCAATAGCGAAGACGCTCGTCAATTGCAATGGGACAAGTTTTATGACATTAATAGAAATAGTCCTCAAACAGTCTTAAATGCTAATGGGCAAGAGGGAAATTCTGTAACTGGAAATTATTCTCGTTATGTTGTAGAGGATCGAAGATATGATGCTAAAAAAGCAAACTTTAATACAGTTTACCAAAACGTTATCAATGATAACTTGACTTTGCAAGCTGGCTTTTCATACCAACAACAAGAGACTCATAATTTTAAGGTTTTAGATGATTTGTTGGGTGGCGATTTTTATGTAGATATCAATAGGTTTGCAGAACGTGATTTTATTGGTGATCCTGTTGCTATTCAAAATGATGTAGATAATCCTAATCGTATTTTAAATGAAGGCGATATTTTTGGATATGATTATCTGATCAATTTACGTAAAACTGGAGGTTGGTTACAAGGACAATTTTCATTTAAGAAAATTGATTTCTTCCTAGCAGGTGATGTTTCTCAAACTTCTTTTTGGAGAACAGGAAATGTGCGAAATGGATTATTCCCAGAAGGGAACGATTCTTTTGGTGATTCTGAAAAACAAGAATTTTTTAACTATGGTGTAAAAGGTGGATTGACTTATAAGTTGAATGGTCGTAACTACCTCTTTGCCAATGGAGCTATGCTTACACGTGCTCCGTTTTCTCGTAACTCTTTTGTTTCTCCTCGAACAAGAAATACAGTAGCTCCTGATTTAATCAATGAAGAAATTATGACAGGTGAGGCAGGATATTTATTGCGTTCGCCTAATCTGAAAGCTAGAGCGAGTGTTTATTATACCACCTTTAAAAATCAGATTAATATCAGAAGTTTCTATAATGACTTAGAACGTTCTTTTGCAAATTACATCATGACTGGTATCGATAAAGAACATATGGGAGCAGAGCTTGCACTTGAAGCTAAATTGACATCAGGTTTTCGAGCAACTGCTGTAGCAGCTTTAGGGCAATATATTTTTACCTCTCGCCCACAAGCTGAAATTTTTATTGATAATAATGGTGAGGAAGTACAACAAGAATATACTCGAACAGTTTATGCCAAAAACTTCTATGTCGGAGGCACTCCACAATCTGCTTTTACTGTTGGTTTAAATTATAGCTCTGCTAAGTATTGGTTTGCGAATATCAATGTCAATTACTTCAGAGATAGATATATTGATTTTAGTCCTGAACGAAGACGAGTGCTTTCTGTAGATCTACTAGACCAAGGCTCTGAACAGTGGAACTCTATCATTGAGCAAGAACAAACTGATCCTCAATTTACTGTTGATTTCTTTGGTGGTAAATCGTGGAAGATTGATGACTATTTTATTTACTTGAATGTTGGTGTTAGTAATCTTTTGAATAATACTAATTTTATTACTGGTGGATATGAACAATTGCGATACAATTACGAAGAAAAAGATGTTAGTCAATTTCCGAATAGATACTATTATAGCTTTGGTACCAACTTTTTCGTAAGTGTTACCTTCAGAATGTAAACCCTTTTGAATAATTGAAAAATCTTAAATCATAAAGAATGAAAAATATATTTTATCCATTAATTGTACTTTTTAGCTTATTAGTAGTAAGTGGTTGTGTCAAAGATGAGTTTGACGAACCACCAGCAGGAGGTACAGATCCTAATATTACATCCAATACAACAATTGCTGACCTAAAGGCTTTACACCAATTGGGTGACTTTGAAGAAATTACAGAAGATGTTATAATCGAAGGTGTTGTCATTGCAGATGATCAGTCAGGAAATTTTTATAAAACGATCGTTATCCAAGATGAAACTGGTGGTATCCAATTAAGTATCGAAGGAAATAGTTTGTATACTACTTACCGAATCGGTCGTCGTATTTTTGTAAAATGCCAAGGCCTGTATTTAGGCGACTATAATAATGTTATCCAAATAGGTGGCGGTACTTCTGTTGATCCTGAATTTAACGAATTAGAACTAGATCGAATTCCAACTACCATGCTTAATGATATTATTTTCTTAGGTGAATGGGATGTGCCTGTTGAACCAGCTGTTAAATCAATTACAGAATTAGGGTTCAATGATATTAGTACTCTAGTTACTATCTCAGAAGCAGAATTTTCGCCAGCTGATAGAGATCAACCTTATGCTGATGCAGTAACTTTTTCATCTATTAACAGAACAATAAATGGTTGTAATGGTGGTTCAATTCTCTTAAGAACAAGTGGCTATTGTAGTTTTGCTAATGATATTACGCCTAGTGGTAGTGGTTCGATTACGGCAGTATTTTCTGTATTCGGAACAGATGCTCAATTGTTTATCCGTACACCTGAAGATGTTCAAATGGAAGGCACAGCGTGTAATGGCGGCGGCACCGGCACCGTTACAGGTGAACAAATGTCTATTGAAGATTTGAGAGCGGTTTACAATAATGGTGGAACAAGTGCTCCTGCTGATTCGAAAATAAAAGGGATCGTTATTTCTGATGCCAATAGTGGTAATTTCAATTTTCAAAATATCGTATTACAAGAGCCAGGTGGAGCAGGAATCATCGTTCGTTTTGATGATGCTCATTCTTACCAGCTTAATGACGAAGTTGAAGTAACTGTTTCTGGTGCTACTCTTTCTGTTTTCCCAGATGATACAGGGGCGCTTCAAGTTACAGGAGTAGGTGGTAATGTAAAGACAGGAACGGGAAGTATTTCACCAGAAGATGTTGATATCATTGAATTGGTCAATAATATGGATGCTTATGAATCAGAACTAATTAGAATTGTAGATGGAACAGTAGTTAGTGGAGATCCAACTTATGCTTTTGGACATGACATTAATGATGGCACAGGAACGATAGAGCTATTTACTTCGCCAGGTGCTAATTTTGCTGGAGAAGCATTTCCTTCAGGTACAGGTACGATCATCGCTATTGCTTCAAGATACAATGATGTACAAATCCTAATCAGAGATACCTATGATATGATTGACTTTGAAGGAGGTACTGGTGGTGGTGGAGATGTTCAAGTTAGTACGATTGCAGATATTAGAGATGCCTATGCTAATGGTATTACGAGTATCGCTGCAAATTCTTCTGTATCAGGTGTTGTTATTTCTGATAAAGCAAATGGAAATACGAATCTTCAAAATATTGTAGTGCAAGATGGAAATTCAGGTATCGTATTCCGTTTTGTTGAAGAACATTTTTATCCATTAGGTGAGGAAGTCACTATTAATCTTTCTGGTTTAACTATTTCAGAATTTAATGGTTTATTGCAAGTCTCAGATATATCTCTAGATAATGTCACTAACAATGTTCCGGGTACTTTACCAACACCTGCAACCGTTACTATTGATCAACTAATGAATAATGGAGAAGCTTTGGAATCTACCTTAGTACAAATAGATGGTGTTACGATAAGTACACTAGAATTTGAAGGAGCTGTCTCTGATGGATCAAACTCAATTCCAATCTTTACTAGCCCAGGAGCAACTTTTTCTGGTTCTACTCCTCCAAGTGGAGAAGTTACGCTTACTGCAATTGTTTCTGAATATAATGCTCGTCAAGTTTATATCAGAAATTTAAATGATATTGAAGAATAAGACTTTTGATAAATAAAAAATATAAAGCCGAATGAGTACTTGCTCATTCGGCTTTATTGTAAATGTAAAGTACTAGACAGATGAATTCAGACCACCAACTAAAGCTATTCAATGAGGCACTTGCTTGTGTTCAATACAAAAATGACGAAGGAAAAATACAAGAACTTATTAATCAAGGATTGGAAGTTGATCGTAAAGATGAGTTTGATTACTCATTAGCTGAACGAGCTATCTTTGGTGCAATAAATTATAGTGCTTTATATGCACTCTGGAAAGCAAAAGCAAGACCTACAACCGAATATGTACAAGAAATATTTGAGGGCTTCGAATTAGGCAAAACAGTAGCAGAATTTTATGAAGAAGAAGCTGAAGAACTAAAACGCCAAGAAGCTAAGGATATCACGAAGGATTTTACAATTAAAAAACTGTGCTTAGCATCCACTTCTTTTGAGCTTACAAAGGAAGAATTTGAATTAACGCTCGTTTTAAAACCTTTTATTTATGATGATCACTTTACAGAAACAACCCTACACTTTGTAGGAACTTGTGATGCATCAATGAGTGAACAGCTTTTTTCAACAAATGGCTATAGCTTTAAGCAAGATGAAATAGAGCCTTCATCAATATATCTTCAGCATGTGCATAATCCTGTTGACTTGAAAAAACTTAGGATAAAAAAAGGAAGAACGTACAACTATATTATGGTTGATTTGTTTTTTGATTTTGAATATGAGCAAACAGATTTCAATAACGAAGCAATAAGTTGGGAGAGTAAGGTAAATTAAAATAATAAATTCCCCATCTTGAAGTTATCTTTTTCCACTTTACGTCGTTAAAAATACTCGCTGATGCTAGGCATCATCTGTGTTTTTTGCCTAGTCTAGTAGAAAATTTTTTATCCAAGATGAGTATCTATTAACTTTAATTTGCCTAAAATTAAAAAATGACATTTCAAAGCGTTTTAGAAAAGGGCATTAAAGATTTAAAAGAATTAATAGGAAAATAGCTTTGAAACAGTCTGACAAATCTATCGTTCAATTAAAAAAGAACTTACCTTTCAAATTTATGCATAAAAAATGTCCCTAAACCCGTACCTTTGTGCGTCTAAAAAAGAAAAAATAGAATGTTAAAAGATAAAGTACAATCACAACCTTTTCAGTTCAAGCAATTTACAATTAATCAAGATTGCTGTTCTATGAAAATAGGAACAGATGGTGTATTGCTTGGAGCTTGGGCAAATACTGAAAATTCTTCCAAGGTGCTAGATATAGGAACGGGAACGGGTGTGATAGCTATTATGCTTGCACAGCGAACGGATGGAGCACAGATCGTAGCCGTAGAAATAGATGAAGAGGCTTGTAAGCAAGCTCAAGAAAACATGGAAGCTTCGCCTTGGAAAGAACGATTGTCTGCGGTCAATTTACCGATTCAAGATTTTGTTCGACAAAGTTCTGATAAATTTGACTTGATTGTAAGTAATCCTCCTTTCTTCTCTGGTGGTACGTTCTCAGAAAATCAGGATCGTAATAATGTGCGGCACACCGTAAAATTGCCTAATGGAGATTTATTAAATGCTGCTCGTAATTTATTGAGTAAAGGTGGAAAGTTTTGTGTGATATTACCTTATATCGAGGGCTTACGATTCAAAGAATCTGCTCAACGCTATAATCTGTACTGTACAAAGATGACAGAAGTAAAATCAAAAGAAGGGAAGCCAATCGAACGCTTGCTACTACAGTTCGAACATGAGCAAAAACCACTAGTTAACGATTCGTTGACTATTCAGCATGAAGCTCGACACGATTATACAAAAGAATATATAGAATTGACAGGAAGCTTCTACTTAAATATGTAAAAGTAGAAGGCTCCTATCAATCAAAACAAAAAAAGGGAAATGACACATGTCATTTCCCTTTTTTTAGCCTTAGCTAACTGCTGTTTCGTTTTGTTCTTGGATAATTCTTTTTGCTGCGTCCAGAATAGTTGTACTTTCTAAGTTGATAATTCCTCCGTTAGGACCAGGTTGTAAATGAGAATTTACAATCTTCCCATCTTCAAATTTTTTAGCACCAAAATAATTTCTTACAGTTTGTTCTTCGACTTGTAATTCTTCTGCGATCTTTTTTACGCTTCCTGTAGGGAGTTTGTGTTTGATTTCTCTTAATTCTTTAAAGGTAATATTCATATTAAAAAATTTAGATGGTTTATAAAATGTACCTGATAGTCATTTGTTATGGAAATTTAAAGCTTTTAATTTTATTTACAAAAGAATTGTAAGAAAAATTATCAATAATTCTTTAAAATAATTCAATAACAGAATTATAGTATGATTTTTCAGGTAATTTAGTTATTTAAAATGCTTTTTATTGGATTGTAAGATATAATCAACTTTTATTAAAGGTATGAAAAAAATTATAGAAACTATGACAATTTTAAAATAAATATTAAAAAATATTGTAATATATTTTAGTTCTACATGTAAGGTATTTGTTGAATCTACCTGTGTTCCGTTTTAGGCAACTATCGCTTGTCTTGAGTAGATGTTTTCGTTTGGTCATGCGACAACGACTTGGGTTTCAAATAATCGAAAGAAACGAGGCAATGATCATCTGTTAAACGAATACTGGGAGCAATATGAATGAGTATAGGATTAAAGTTTAAGAGAAGCCTAATTGTATAGCTGATGAGTTTTGAGGAAGAGGCTTTGGTGTGATAAATACTAGTTTTAAGAGAGCCTTTAAAAAAACTAACCCTGCTACAACTTTTTGTAACAGGGTTAATTTTTTGATTGTATAGATTACTTCTTTATTTTTCTTTACCGCCATTTAAGGCATCTTGGTATTCTTTTAATTCATCCCATTTTCCTTGAGCAGCAATTTGAGCTTGCTTTGGCCAAGTAGTAGGATCATGCATTTGGTAACGAGAGCCAGCAGCAGAAAGAATTGCTCTTAAGCGATTTTCATCAGAGTTGGCTAAATCGTTCCAAGTATTGATACCAGCAGCTTTTAATAAGCTTTCAATCTTAGGACCGATACCTTCTACAATTTGTAAATAGTTGGATTTGTAACCAGGTCCGATTTTATCAGAACGGTTGACAATCACTTCTTGAACTAAAGCAACTTCTTTAATGACTTCTACCTCTTTGATCACTTCGACAGGTACTTCACGAACCACTTCTACCATTTTCACTACTTCTACCTCACGAATGGTTTCAACAGGTACTTCTTTCACTACTTCTATTTCTTTGATGACTTCTACCTCTTTGATGACCTCTACAGGCACTTCTTTAATGACTTCTACCTCTTTGATCACTTCGACAGGTACTTCACGAACCACTTCTACCTCTTTGATCACTTGTACTTCCTTGATGATTTCGACAGGTACTTCTTTAATGATTTCTACTTCCTTAATGACAGGTACTTCACGTACAACTTCTACCGCCTTGGGTACTTCAACTTCTTTGATTACTTGTACAGGAATTTCTTTTACAACTTGTACCTCTTTGATGACTTCAATTTCTTTGATCACTTCAACAGGTACCTCTTTTATTACTTCGATTTCTCTAGTAACTTCAATGGGTACTTCTTTGATTACTTCGACCATTTTAACAACCTCCACTTCTTTCTGAACTTCTACGATTACCTCTTTTATGACTTCCACTTCTTTTACAACTTCTACCTCTTTAATCATCTCAACAGGAATCTCTTTAATCACCTCAATTTCTCGAATGATTTCAACAGGCACTTCTTTCTCAACCATTACAGGCACTTCCTTAATGACTTCCACTTCTTTGATGACTTCAACCATTACTTCCTTAATGACTTCCACTTCTTTGATGACTTCAACAGGAATTTCCTTGATGACTTCTACCTCTTTTATAATTTCTACAGGTTTTTCAACCATTCTTACTACCTCTTTGATCACTTCTACGGGGACTTCTACTTCTTTCACTACTTCTCTTATTACCTCATTGATAACAGGCACTTCTTTGATCACTTCATTAATAATCTCAACTTCTTTGATTACTTCTTTGATCACTTCTACCTCTCTTACTACAGGCACTTCTTTTGTAACAGTCACTTCTTTTACTACTTCTACTTCCTGAACAACAGGCACTTCTCTAATGACTTCCACTTCTTTGATCACTTCCACTTCTTTGATAATCTCCACAGGTACTTCTTTGATCACTTCCACCTCTTTGATAATCTGTACTTCTTTGATCACTTCTACCTCTTTAATCACTTCTACCTCCTTGATCACTTCGACAGGAACTTCTTTAATCATTTCGACTAATTTGATCACTTCTACCTCTTTTATTGTTTCAACTGGCACTTCTTTAATGACCTCTACTTCTTTAACAACCTCGTATTCTTTAATGACAGGCACTTCTTTGATTACTTCCACTTCTTTGATCACTTCATATGGTCTGTCTACTTCTTTAATAACTTCTACTTCTTTAATGACTTCCACTTCTTTGATCACTTCCACAGGTACCTCTTTAATGACTTCCACTTCTTTGATCACTTCTATAGGTATTTCTTTAATCACTTCTATTTCCTTAATCACTTCAACAGGCACTTCTTTTACGATTTCAACAGGTCTGTCAACTATCTTTTGAACTTCGTATGGCTTATCAACCATTACTTCCTTAATGACTTCCACTTCTTTAATCACTTCTACAGGTACCTCTTTAATCACTTCTACCTCTTTGATGACTTCTATAGGCACTTCTACTTCTTTAACAACTTCTACGACTTCGTGCTCAACAGCACGTGCAGCAGAATAGTCTGTTTCTAATTGTGCAAATCTTGATTGTAAGGAGGTATAATCTTTTTCGAAGGTGGTTTTAGATTTGATTGAGTTTTTGAGGTCGGCTTCAAGACCCGCTATTTTGGTGTCTCGCTCTTCAAGTTGGTTACCCATACTATATTTCCTCCATAGACTCCAAAGTAATGCTCCTAAAATCCAAGAGCCAAGCATACCAAGAAAAATAGGGAATGTACAACCAAAAAAGGCCCCAGTTAGTATTGTTTGTAAAATCATAAGAATGTGGTTTTTGTTTTTTTAACCGTTAAAAATAGCATTTGGTAAGGAAGGGTATATATTAAATAAGTGTTGGTTATTAAAACTTTTAGTATATGAGTTTGTTTGATATCAAAATATTTTATTTGATTTAAATAAATATATTTACCTTTGACACTAACGAAGATATAGATAAAAGGGAAAATAAAAAAATTTATTTTAACTATTGTTATAATTTATTTTTGGGGTAGTAAATTGTTCGACAGGATGATGTGTTACAAATATAGGTAAAATACTTATTATTTTTAAAAAAATATCATTGATATTTTTGTAAAACACTTTAAATAGCTATTTTTACATGCCCATAGCCAGTGGATTACAATTGTATTAAACAAACATTATCTAATCAAACTTTTAACGATGAGACCATCAATTCCCATTTTAATTTTGCTTTCAGCCCTTTGGATTATTGGAGGCACTTGGTTTCTTTCTAGCAGTTTTTGTGGTGCTGCTGGCGCTGCAGGTGGAGGAGGAATCCCCAATTTTTCTGTAAAAGATGGAAACTTTAGTACTAAACCGGTTGAGACTTTTTCGTTTAATTACTCAAGCGATAGAGTAGTGTTTTCTGATAAGACTATAGAATCTATGAAAACAATTGCTAGCCATTTAAAGAAAAATCCTGAACGTTTGTTAACGCTATCTGGTGTATTTGCTCGTAGTGAAAAAAATGAAACAGCTTTTGATAATTTAGGTATTGCAAGAGCCAAATCTATAAAATCTAAATTAGTTAAGTATGGTGCGCCAAACGAAAGCATTGCTACCGAAGGTTTTTTAGTTGATAATACACAGTTTAATAAAAATAGAGATGATAAAACGGTATTATATGGAGGTGTTAACTTCATCTTTACAGGACAAGAAGGAAGTGACATCGAAGTAGAAGGTGGATCTGAATCTTCTGGTTCTCTTGGCTTATCTAGTAGTACTACTAGTTCTGCTTTAGCTCCTTACGTAATCAACTATACGTCATCTAATATCAAAATGGCAATGACTACTGAGATTAGTGATTTGCTAGCTAGCCTAAGAGCGTACCTTGATGATCACCCTGGTTCAAAGGTAATTGTTACTGGACATACAGACAGTAATGGTTCTAATTCAGATGCATTGAATGCTGCGAGTAAAGTAAGAAGATTTTTACGTAATAATGATTTTGCTTCTAAAGAAGTAGTTGCTGAGTCTAAAGGTTCTTCAGATCCTATCGCATCTAACGAAACAGAAGAAGGTCGTAAAATGAATAAACGAGTTACGATATCTATCGAAAAATAATAGAAACTTAGTAACGAATAAAAAATAAGTCTGCCATTTGGAGATAGAGATTTTGTCGAAAGCCAAGGCAAAAAACGTAGACGATGCAGGGCATCGACGAGGCTTTTTAACGCAAGCTTACGATAAAAGATTATCGGTGAAATGATGGAGTTATTCTTTAGTCGTTACTTAATCAAAGAATATTTGAGAATTAACTTTTTTGATTGCTCAGTAATATTCTTTTGACTTTTTATTAAAAAAGCCAGTAAAGATTCATCTTTACTGGCTTTTTGCGTTATACATTGGCTTGTTAAAATAGCTAAACGGAATCCATTATTGATAATCAAGATATAATAATCTATTAAGTAATGGTTAAAAAATGCCTCGATTAGCAACAAAATTTCTATCTCTAAATCGGGAACTTATTATTCACCCATTACTAAGCAAAAGACATATTAAAAAATTTGGCAATATATTTGATGTTCGAATATATATATTGTTTTCATTTCACCAATTGCGAATTCGAATTACTCTTTTTTAAGATGTATTAAAATAATGTGTCACTAGTTTATTCTTTTTTTTCAAAGAATTAATTTTTTTTAATGCAATTTAGTTGGACTCGTTTTCGTATAGTATTGGCAGGATGATAGAATATACCTACAAATCTTCGGTTGCAGGATCATCGTTAATAGCTATCAGTTAACTTCAGTGGCTTTTTACATTTGGTAATCCGAAAACCAATCTTAACAAACCTTTTTTTTTAACCGATTAAAATAACCATTATGAGTAGCAATGATTTTAATAAACTAGAGGGCTTAATTTTTAAGTTACATGCCGCTACCAGTAAAGCTTCTAATGTAGATGGTAGCTTTAGAAAATACCATACGAATTCTATTGAGTTTATGAAAGACCTCCCAACACATCTGAAGAGGTTAGAACAAGGATTGCGAACAGCTAAAGTTATCCACCAAAATTAATAATTTCCCTTCAAGACTTTAGTAAATAACAATCGCACCAATAAGCTGATATATTCTCATAACAAGATTTTACAAAATCTTGTTTGAAGAGTAACAAAGAATTTTAATTATCAAGAGATACCGAATAAGAAAAAAATTAAGGATTCCTTTTAGAAATAATAAAGCAGTTATAGATATTATAACTGCTTTATTATTTAATGTAGGTTATGATCGTGTTTATATTGAAACTAAAGTGGTTTTCGAATTGCCTAACCTATAAGACTACTGAAAATCAAATGGTAGTAACTCATGATGATCTGATAAGCGAATACCAATACTTATAATTGTTGTTTAATAAATTGAATTGCTTGATGATCATTTAAGGTATTGAAGATGATCGAATAATGCCCAGAAGCTAATGCGGTAATATCCAACGACAGCTCATTAAAACCTTGCAGGACTTTGACTTCTCTCTGACTTACTCTTTCCCCTTTTACATTGTAGATAGCAACGTTTAGTAAAGTATCTTCTTTGGCTTTAAAAAGTATATTTACTTCCTCCGTAGGTGGATTAGGATATACATTCAAAATATCTAGTTGCTTTAATTGATTTTGCCCAAAGAGAGAACTTGGAGCACTAACTAAGTTGTTGGAACTACTAATTGTAACAATGGCTTCATCATCTTCTATCGGTGTACCCGTACTGTTATTTCCTGGAGTAGAATCAATATCGTCTGGACTTGCCGTTTCTACTTGTATAAATACAGATATAGGATCTGATACTAGTGCAAAGAGCGTTAGTTCTAAGGTGGCATTTTCACCACCATTAAGTGAACCAACATTCCATTTTTGAAGCCATGCATCATAAGCGCCAACAGTAGCTGTACCACTTGTAAATGCCATTCCTGTTGGTAATGGGATATCTATCAGCACATTGTCTACTGCAAGATTTCCAGCATTAACAATATCCACATTGAGCGTAACAAAATTGTAAATTTGATAATTTGGATCAGCTGCACTTATACTCAATTCTAAATCAACACCACTGCCAAGAGGAAGTGTAACATCAAAATTTTGAATGACATCAGGAGCAGGATTATAACTGTTATCTCCTGCTTGGCTAGCTTGAATACTGACAGTACCGACAGTACCATCTAAAGTAATGGTATTTCCTGATACTGTTGCAGGACCAGATAAAACGGTATACGATACATCTAATCCAGAACTTGCCGTTGCATTCAAATCAAAAGCAGAGTCTGTTACCAATTTATCTGCGACGGGATCGAAAGTAATACTTTGATTCAATGCTGAAGTATTGATGATGTTAAAACTTTTTACTACATCAGGAGCAGGATTATAGTCACTATCACCTGCTTGACTTGCCTGTATAGTGACAGTGCCGACGGTACCATCTAAAGTAATGGTATTTCCTGATACTGTTGCAGGACCAGATAAAATGGTATACGAAATATCTAATCCAGAACTTGCCGTTGCATTCAGATCGAAGGCAGGATCTAAAGTAGACTTATCCGTAATTGAGGGAAAGTTAATTGTTTGATCATCTAATGAAGAATAACCTTCAGGAAAGAGAGTTATTTTAGCTTCATCATCCTCATCAGCAATATTGTCTGTATCGTTTCCTGGGGTCGAATCATCATCTAATTCATTTGCGTTATTGACTTGTGCAAATAAAGATACAGGATCACTTTCAGATAAAGAAAAAAGCGTCAGTTCAAGGGTGGCACTTTCTCCACTTTCTAAAGATCCTAAATTCCATAAGCTATTCCAAGAACTGTAATTACCTTTCGAAACAGACTGTCCAGCATTAGCAAGTTCGGAAGGTACTCCTTGAAAAACAATAATATCTGTAGCAGTATTGCCTCCAGTATTTGTAATCGTAGTTGTAAAGACATAATTATTATAAATGTTCAATATGTTATAATCAACATTCATTTCAAGTTGTAAATCTATTTCGCCATTTCCTGTTGAAGTTGAAACGGTGATACTTGCGCTATCTTCATCATCTTCGGTAGGTATACTACTAGTATTGTTACCTGCTTCAGAGTCGCTATCGACTTGATCTAATGCGTTGACTTGAGCAAAATTGACAATGGTACCATCTTCTATAGTCACTGTAGCTGTAATATCAATGGTTTTAGAACTTGCACTATCAACTGAACCAACAGCCCAAATGCCTGTTGTTTCATCATAGGAAGGATCACTTGTAGATTCGAATAATAGTCCAGCAGGTAAAATATCTTCTACTAAAACTCCTGTAGCTTCTTCTGTTCCAGAATTTGTAACAGTTAACGTATAATTGATTTGATCTCCATTACTAGCAAGTTGAGTATTTGTAACTTTGGTTAAAGATAAATCTACAAAGGTATTTGAAGTACCTGTAGTGATCGTAATTTCATCAATATCATCTTCTGAAAGATCAAAGTTACTAGGAGTAGAATCGATATCAGGTTGATTAACTGTGCGTACTTCAGGAAGAAAAGTGATAGGTCCTTCATCTATGACAGTAGCGACAAGTTCAAAGGTATGCGTTGATTGAGGAACAATATCGCCCACAAACCAAACAGCATAAGGTTCGAGATATTCGCCCGTTCCTGGTATACAACTTTTGTAAATCATTTCATCAGGTAAAATGACTCTTATTTTGGAATTCGTCCCTGTGCTGATTCCAACATTTGTAACAGAAACAATAAATGTTACATCATCTCCGACATCAACCACAGATGGATGACCAGCAGGTAAGGCTACCGAAAGTTCCATGTCAACTTGAAGGCCTTCTATCGTTAAACTATCTTCATCATCTTCACTCTGAGTGCCATCATCGTTATCAGGAGTAGAGTCCTCATCTTCTTGATCTTGAGCAATGACTTCAACTGTTGTTGTAATAGAACCACCTAAAACTACTTCACCACTTAAAATTAGAGTCAGGCTATATCCAGCATGAACGGTTTCTATCGTCCAGATATTTGTTGTAGTGTCAAAGTCACCAATATTAGCACTATGATTAGTATATTCTATTCCTGCTGGCATGTTTACTTTCACCTCCACATTGCTTGCATCATTTTGACTGGTATTGGTAATCGTAATTAGGCTAGTAGAAATACTGCCAACATTTATTTGAGAGTAGTCAGTATGTAGATCTATTTCAATATCTGTTATTTGATTACCTCCGTTGCCTCCACCATTATTACCATTACTTGGACTAATGGTCAAGCTACCTTCATCATCCTCATTTGCTGTTGATGTAGAATTGTTATTTGGAGTAGAGTCTTCATCCTCCTCGTTTGCATCATAGATTTGGGCTAAGCTACTAATAGGTCCACTGTCATCTAAAGTAAATAAAGTGATGTCTATTGTTTTAGAATCACCACTAGCGATTTCACCAATTTCCCAAATTCCATTCCAAGAAGAGTAGCTTCCTTGTGTAGCAGAACTACCTGAAAAAGCTAAGAAACCGCTTGGCAGGGGATAATAAACCTTGACACCGTTGGCATCATTGGTACTTGTATTTTCAACTGTTATAGTGGTAGTGGTAAAGGTATAAATAGAAAATTCGCTGTTATCGGCAGCTATGGTCAGCTCTAAGTCTATAGATTGAGCATATGCGTAATTAGACATTTGGAAAAGGAGTATCAAGGCAAGATACATCCATTTTTTTGATAATGGGTATGCAGTATTCATCTTAGTGTTTGTTCGTTGTTTTATATAAAACGCCAAGGGGGGATTTGTGACTCTTTGCTAGAATTTACTCAGGGATGGTTGTTTGAATTTTACAAATTTTTAAGGATTGAAATTCTACGTATCACCTCATTGAGTCTGGGAGGACATAAATTAGGAAGGAATACAAAGATAAATAATTTCTTAGTAAAAAGATAGTCTGCTTTTTAAATAAATGGTATGCATAGTATTTGAATTGTTTTAAGTTTTGATATTGTAATATTTTATAAATTATAATTTGGCTTAATATTTGATGTGCAATATTTGAGTGTTTTATGTATAACATAATTGCTTAATTTGATAGTGAGGTTAGATCAAGAATCTATAATTGATACATAAATAAATTTCCATCTAGATTTAACGGATCAAGTGCGAATTAACTTATGAAGTTTTAAGCGTATGAAAATGAGTAATCTGAATATTCAACTTTAAACCTTACTCATAACCTTAAATTGTTGAAAATCAGCTCGAAAAATTATCATAAGTTCCTCAGGCGTTTATTCATTTCTTTTTATAAACTTTTAAAATAAGATCCACATTATGAAAAACATTAAATTTCAATTTGGAAGTACACCTACTTGCACTATGACTCAAAAACAAATGGAAAAAGTAAAATCTGCTATTACTATTTTAGAAAAGGTAGTTGCTTCTCCATCTTTCAAGAAGAATGTTAATGACTTTAATTGGAGTTCTAGAAATAAGACAACATACAATCGCTTTCATTTGTCTAATGGAATGTCGAATGCTCAAGTTTGGGATTGCATTACCAATGCTACCAACTGGTTTAACCCTACCATGAAAACGAAGACAACAAATACAGTAATCAATATCGTTCCTTGTACAACAAGAAACGAAGTAGTCTCTAGAGCTAATGGTACAAACACTATGGCTAGTACACCTATTACTGCTGGTACAACGATCAATCCGATGGCACCTGTTTTTAATATTTGTTTAGATGCTAACTGGATGAATAGTCCAATGTGTACTCCTGTACATATTGCTTCTTGTATCATGCACGAATATTGTGTATGCTTAGGATTTGGCTGCCAAATGAATGGCCAATTAGTTCCTAACTTTGATTGTACAGTACCTTATGCTTGTGGAACAATAGTGCGTGAAGTATGCCAAGAAATGAGTAAGAAAAATAAAATGATTGCTGGCTGTTTTGAAGTGATCAACGAAAGTAATTATAACTATAGCCCATGCACTACTACTTTCTGTTGTGCTAGTGTAAATACGCAGTGTGTAACGACTTGCAATACCATTGATACAGCAATCACAGGTATGATGACGGAGCTAGATTGTATCGAAAATGTAAGCAAAAATACAAAGGCAGAAACTACCCGAATGGAGACATTGACTAATTGCATCAAAATGCTTCAAGAAGTAAAAGCTAATTTGGTAAATACTTCTTTGGATGCTTGCGAAACGATGAGTACACCAGTTTCTGTTCGTGAAATGACAATGATTGGATAAAATTGAATTTTTTTGATTGATAAATATTAGGTCTTCGGAATATTTTCCGAAGACCTTTTTTTGAGTTTATATAACGCCTAATTCTTTTCCAACTTTAGTAAAAGCAGCTACCGCTTTTTCCAAGTGCGCTTGTTCATGCCCTGCAGAAATTTGAACTCGAATACGAGCTTTTTCTTTTGGTACAACAGGGTAGTAGAACCCAATTACATAGATACCTTCGTCTAAGAGTTTATTGGCAAATACTTGAGAAAGTTTAGCATCATACAGCATAATAGGAACTATAGGATGGACGCCTTCGATAATATCGAAACCAGCTTCGCTCATTGCATTACGAAAATACATAGTATTTTTTTCAAGCTTATCTCTCAATGCAGTACTTGTACTTAAAAGATCTAATACTTTGATAGAAGCTCCTACAATAGAAGGGGCAACTGTATTAGAAAATAAGTAAGGACGAGAACGTTGACGTAGTACTTCGACTATTTCTTTGCGAGCAGCAGTGAATCCGCCAGAAGCACCACCTAATGCTTTACCGAAAGTACCTGTAATGATGTCTACTCTTCCCATTGCATTTTTGTACTCATGAGTTCCCCTTCCAGTCTTACCTACAAATCCTGTAGAGTGACATTCGTCTACCATAACCATAGCGTCGTATTTATCTGCTAAGTCACATATTTTATCAATTTGAGCAATTGTACCATCCATAGAAAAGACACCATCGGTTGCGATTAATTTTCGACGAGCATCTTTTGCTTCTATCAATTTTGCTTCGAGGTCAGCCATGTCGTTTGTTTTGTACCGATAACGTGCAGCTTTACATAAGCGAATACCATCTATAATGGAAGCGTGATTTAATGAATCAGAAATAATCGCATCTTCTGCCGTCAAAAGAGGTTCGAATAAACCACCATTGGCGTCGAAAGCTGCAGCATATAAAATAGCATCTTCCATTCCTAAAAAATCGGCGATCTTTTGTTCTAGTTCTTTATGAATATTTTGTGTACCACAAATAAAACGAACAGATGACATCCCGAAACCATGTGAATCAATAGCGACTTTAGCGGCTTCAATTACATCAGGATGAGAAGAAAGACCTAAGTAATTGTTGGCACAAAAGTTTAAGACTTCATCGCCCTTTGTGGTTTTGATGGCTGCTGATTGAGGAGTCGTAATGATGCGTTCTTCTTTATATAAGCCTGCTTCTTTAATATCGTCAATTTCTTTTTGTAAAACAGGTGCTAGATTTTTAAACATAGAAATATAAGTTTATGGATGAATATTTTCGGTTTGTTGATATCGTTTAATTAAGTTGCTTAACATGTCTTTTGTCATCGAAGAAATATCATATTTTGGAGCCCAATTCCAATCTTGTTGAGCAGCGGTATCGTCGATACTTTCTGGCCAAGAATCAGCAATTGCTTGTCTGAAGTCAGGTGCATAGACTGTCTTAAAATCGGGTAATTGCTTTTGAATTTCTAGTGTAAGTTCGGCTGGTGTAAAGTCCATGCCAGCGATATTATAACTCGATCTTATTTTTATTTGCTCAGCAGGTGCATCCATCAATTGAAGCGTAGCACGAATAGCATCTTCCATGTACATCATTGGCAACCGAGTATCCTTTTTTAGGAAACAAATATAGTCTTCATTTTGGGCTGCTTTGTGGAAAATATCTACAGCATAATCTGTCGTTCCTCCACCTGCTAAAGATTGGTGACCGATGATACCTGGATAGCGTAATGATCTAATATCTATACCGAATTTTGCATGATAATATTCAGCCCAAGATTCGCCCGCTACTTTGCTAATACCGTAAACCGTTTCAGCGTGTAAGATGGTTTGTTGTGGTGTAGAAACTCGTGGAGTCTTACTGCCAAAAACTGCAATAGAACTAGGAAAGAATATTTTATCAATTGCTTTTTCTTTTGCCACTTCTAGTACATTGAATAGGCTATTCATGTTTAGATCCCAAGCTAGTTTTGGGTTCTTTTCTCCCTTAGCTGATAAGATAGCAGCTAGGTGGAAAATTTGATTGATCTTATATTTGTCGATGACTTTCGCTAGGTCGGTAGCCTTAAGAATGTCTAATTGTTCGAAAGGAGCATTCTTCTCTTTGGGAAGTCTTATATCAGAAGCAATGACATTTGAGCTGCCATATATCTTTCGTAATTCTTGGGTCAATACGGAACCAATTTGCCCATTTGCACCAATCACTAAAATAGTGTCTTTTCTCATAGATTAACTTAGGACTTTTAACGTAGAAACTGCAAAAAATAATAAACTAACTTGTAAAATAGTTCAAGAGCTTATCACAAAATAGGCATTCTAATTTGAATTTAACAAACGTTTTGGACTTAATAATTGGAATAATTTATAGCGAATTTACGCTAGGGTAGGGAAGTCAGGTATAGAGTCCAGAAAATCAAAGGATTGACTTTCATAATTGACTTGACAGCAAAAAGAAGTAAGACCGTTGGTGAGCATCAAGTATGGTACTCGAAGCGGTAAATTATAACGTCCTATTTGCTCAAAAGTACTTTGGGTAATAGGTACATCAGGGGCTTTGCATTCTACTAATAAAAAGGGTGTCATCTCCATATCATACACCAGTATATCGCAGCGTTTACTCAAGCCATTTAGTTTCAATCCTTTTTCAACACGGATTCTATTTTTATTATATTTTTTGAAATCTATTAAGTAGCAAAGAGTTAGCTGACGCACCATTTCTTCGGGACCTAGTACTAGAAATTTTTTTCGAATAGGGTCATAGATATACCGCTTATTTTCTTCCGTTTTTGTTCTAAGTTTTTCTTGGTATCTTAAAAGTTGTAGGTCAATTTGCTTGCTCATGTAAACTGTTTAAATAATGCTTTAATTGTAAGCAAGGTTCTTTGGATGCTGTAGTTAATTGCTTAATTATTCTTTGAATGAAGTCGATTTTATGATTTGATTTTATGGCTTGCTCGATGTCTTTTGAAAGACTTGATAAATACTTCATCCCCATCAATGCAAAAGAAGACTTGAGTTGGTGAGCTGTTTTAAAAATAGTTTTTTTATCATCTATTTGTCCAGCAATATTTAATTGCTTCATTTGATTTTTACTTTCAGATAAAAAACTTTGTATGATCTCTTTTATTAAAGCATCGTCATTATTAAAATTCTTCTTCAATAAAGTCAAGTTAAATTCATTTTTCGATGAATGTACTAGTTGATTTTTCTCTGAAACTAGAACAGATGAGAGAGGTATTTTTTTTAATGTATTATTGATAATAGTCGTTATGTGCCCTAAATGCTGAAGGTTAATGTCTTTTACGAGTACTTCCACAGCTCCCATAGAAAGCGCCGCTTCTCTATCGTCCTTATCATCAGAACCAGTGAGCAAAATAAATGGAAGAGTTTTGAGATCAGAGGCTAGTTCGAAAGCAATTCCGTCGCTCAAATGAAGATCGACTAAGGTAAAATCATATTGATGAGACCTCAGTTGTTGACGGGCATCAGCTATTGTCGAAGCAATGTCTATTTGTGCAGCTTCGAAAGTAGTAGTAAGTTTGCGTTTGATAACCATTTGATCTACTATATCGTCTTCGATTAGTAGGATTTTTAAACAATTCATTTGTGGGTAAATAAGGGTAAATTACAGTATTATTTAATCAGGCAATTCGCTGTTTGACCAATATTTGGTAATCGTTTTTACCATTTCAAGAAATTCGTTGTAGTCAACAGGTTTTACCATATATCCAGCAACGCTGTAGTTAAAACTTGTTATCCTGTCTTGATGTTCCTTAGATGTAGTAAGAATGATGATAGGAATAGACTTTATAGATTCATCTTTTTTAGCGATTTCTAAAAATTCCAAGCCATTCATCTTAGGCATATTTAGATCAAGTAAAATGATGCACGGTCTTATTTCATTTGATACTAACAAATCTAATGCCTCTTCGCCATTTTCAACGTGTAGAATTTTATTAGGAATTTCTAGCTGTTTAAATGCTCTTTGAACCGTTAATGCATCTACCTGATCATCTTCGACAAGTAAGATCGGGTTTTGGCTATTCATTGCTTTTTATTAAAAAAATAGCTGCTTATGATTGATACTTGATCAATATAAACCAGCCTTAATAATTACTCTCAGAAGTAAAAATACTATTTTTTTATGGTAAACTCAAAAGAAGTTCCTTTCCCTTTTTGTGAACGTACAGAAATTTGCCCTTCATAGTTTTCGATAATACGTTTTACGATAGTAAGACCAATTCCTGTACTTTCAAATCGATCTCTAGGTTGTAGAGTCTGAAAAATCTGAAATATTTTATTAAAATATTTTTCTTCTATCCCTGCTCCATTATCTTTGACCGTAAATTGATGAAACTTGTTTAGACATTTATAGGAAATTTGAACCCAACCATTTGCTTTATCATTGTACTTTATTGCATTGCTAATAAGATTTTGGAATAACTGCTCAATTCTGATTCTTTCTGCAAAAATAATGGGTAGCTTTTTAGGGACTTTTATGCTAAATTTTGACGGCACATCTAATAGGTCGTTTATGTTTTCGATCAGTTCATGTGTATCTATCGATTCTTTTTCACTGTAGATTCGACCTATTCTTGAATACTCTAAAATACCTTCGATAAAGTTATGCATTCTTGTTACCCTATTTTGCAGGAGACTTATATGTTTTTTTCCTTGATCATCTAGCAGATCTTTATAGTCTTCGGCGATAAATTGAGAAAGAGAACCAATAGCTCGAAGTGGAGCTTTAAGGTCGTGCGAAACAATATAAGCGAAGTCTTCTAATTCTTTAAGTAATTGCTCTCGTTTTATTTCTGCATCTTTTAGTTCAGTGATGTCTCTTGCAATATCTCTTGATCCTACAAATTCATCATTTTCATAAATGGCATTGGAGTTGACACGTAGATACTTTACGTTTCGATCTTTTGTCAGAATTCTTCCTTCATAATTGCTATAAAACCCCTCTGTTAATAATTTCTGTAAATAGGCATTCGATTTTTCTTTATCATCAGGATGAACAATGTCTGGTATCCTAATTTGTTTGAGTTCTTCTTCGGTATAGCCCAATAGTTTGCAAGCAGCTTTATTGGCATTTTTGAAGGTTCCATCTTTATTTATAATCAAGAGCGAATCATACATGTTTTCAAATAGATCTCGATAGCGCTCGTTGGTTTCTCGTATTTCAATCTCTTTCTTTTTGAGCAGACTGATATCTTGAACAGTTCCATATATTTTTATGGTTTTACCATTTTTGTGATGTGCTTGCCCTCTTGCAATTGTATGAATAATAGTACCATCAGGTTTTATTTTTCGAATTTCTAATTCGTAAGGTTTTCGAGTTTGAATAGTCGTATTTACGGCTTCTTTTAATTTTTCTTTATCATCAGGATGAATAACACTTATGTATTTACTAAAACTAGGATTCCCTTTTTTAGGATCAAAACCTAAGATATTGAATGTTTCGGGAGACCAAAAAATTTCTTTAGTAGTAATATCGAATTCCCAATTACCCATTTTTGCCAATCGTTGTGCATCCTTAAGTCGGTTTTGACTTCTTTCGAGTTCTGCTTGTGCAGCTTTTTTTTCTGTAATGTCTATAACAACAGCTATACTCATTTGTATATCGCCCAAAGTATCACGAATAATAGAAACAGTTACATTACCCCACATGATACTTTTGTCCTTTTTTATATATCGTTTTGGGAGATTGAAACTTTTAATTTTTCCTTTATTTAATTCTTTAAAATACTTTTGAAAATTTTGCTCTTCTTTTGAAAAAGTAATATCATTTATATCTAGTTTTTTTATTTCGTCAATACTATAGCCGATCATGTCAGCAAAACGTTGGTTGGCGATTAGTTGGCCATTTTCGTTGGTCATAACGACTCCTACAGGGCTTTGTTCATATAGGCTCCTAAATTTTTCTTCACTTTCTTTAAGTCTGCGTTGAGTGTGCATTAGTTCTGTAATATCTTTTCCATAAACGGAGCAGCCAATAATATTTCTTTCTTTATCTCTAATGGGAGAAATATTGACTAGATCGAAATACTTTTTATCGCCGAGACTATGGCTTTTACGAATAGTAAATGTTTCGCCAGTAAATGCTCTATCATAGTGGTTTTTCCATTCCTCTTTTGCCTCAGATTCAGGTAATATATTAAGCCCTTTAGATAGTTCTTTTTTATTAAAAAGATATTTTATTTTGTTGAACGATTTATTAAAAGCAATTAGATTGTAGTTTTTGTCTAAGGCATATATTTTATCTTTTGTACTTTGGAAAATAGCTTGCATCATTGCTTCGCTTTCTTTCAATGCCTGTTCACTTTCTTTTAATTGTTGTTCTGCTATTTTTCGTTCAGTGATATCTTTGAAAACCGAAATACGTAAATGTTCTTTTGGGAAAGGTAGCGTAAATGTTGTTATTTCGGTAGAAAGAATTACACCATCTTTTCGTTGATGAAGCCATTCGTATTGATAAAATCGCTGCTTTTTAATTTTTTTTATAATATCTTTTCGAGCTACACTTGACAATTGACCATTCTCTTGATATTTAGGACAAAAGTCTAATGGGCTAGAATTCATAAACTCTTTTTTAGAGACTTTAAAGTAGTTGAGCGTCTTTTTATTACAAAAAGTAGGGTGGTTTAGTTTTTCATCAAAAATAATTAGCCCATCAAATGTTTTTTCAAAAAGTAAACGGTAACGTTCTTCGTTTTCAATAAGAATTTTATTGGCATTTACTTGTTCTGTTATATCCCTTAGCATAGCGATAATGTATTGGACATTTCCTTCCTCATTTTTTAAAGGTAAGGCTGTTAACTCACTATGAATTATTTTGCCATTTTTCTTGATATATCGTTTGTTTATTGTAAGTGTTTCAGCTTGTTTTTCGAACAGTTTATCAATAAATTTATAACTCTTTTTTTTGTCATCAGGATGCAAAATAGAACTGATACCTCGCTCTTGAATTTGCCGTTTACTATAGCCTAATAATTTGCAAAGGGCTTTATTCGGAGAAATCGTTTTACGGTCATCGTCAATAATGGCAATACCTAAAGAATTGTCTTCATAAAGTTTTCTAAAGCGGTTTTCACTTTCTATCAATGCTCTTTGAGTAGCTCTTTGGTCACTAATATTTGATATAATTCCTAGTACGCCATCAATCCGATTATCAGAATCTTTGAAGGGCATAATTTGAATAGAGCACCACCATTTTTGTTTGCTTATTTTATGAATAAATTGTATGCTATGCTGTTGTTTTTTTCCTTTAAATCCTTTTTCAATTTTAAGATTTAACTCTTCTGCTTGATCCACTTTTTCTAAAAATGTATTAAAGTTTTTACCGATAACTTCTTTTTCACTATATCCTGTTAATTCTGTTAATTTTTGATTTATTAATAATACTTCTCCTTCTTTATTTACAATAACAATCCCATTATTCATGTTTTTAATAACCAACTGATAGGTATTGTTTTCAGTACTAACTTTAGAGAGTGATTTTTTACTGGATACAACGATTTGCTGTTCAGTTAGGCTAGCTTTAAGCGAAAGTGCCAATCTTTTAAAATGGTTTTCTAACTCATTTAAGCTATTTAAGAAAGTTGATTTTGTATTGTTAGAATGAAGCTTTATAAAGCCAATATTGCCTAAGCGAACTATAGCAACTGTTGCTGCTTTATAGTCTTTCTCTTGTATCACTTTCTCAAAACTTACGTTTTCTGCGGCATAGGCAAATACATTAAGCTTCGTTAGTTTTTTACTAATAAAATGCTTTTTATCAATTGATTTTTCTAATACTTTCCTATTGTTACTAGCATAAACCAATTGGTAGTCAGCTCCATCGTTTTGTGTTAACCAAATGGATATAAACGTACATCTTTTATGTTTGATGAGTATTTTTGAAAACACTCTACTATTTTCTTTAATGTCTAATGAATTACCGATAGACATAGATAATTCATAAAGGAATGGTAATTCTTTTTCAATAGAGGGCGATATATTGATCTTATTCATAGTATACTGAACATTATATGGAAACATTAAAAACTACAGACAATTAAACGATTTTCTATTTCAAAATAATGGACTTTTTTTATCCGTTACTTAAAGGTATATTTTTTACAATAAAAAAGCATCTTTATGATACCATAAAGATGCTTTTTGTTTGCTTCATGAACAACTTCTTTAGTATAGCATACCTATTACTGTTGTTTTATTGAAAAAGTCTACCCAGCCTTCGCCGTGTGAAGAAATCTCACCAAGCGTGAGCGCTCCTTGTGGAGTAGCCTCATCGATAGGGGAAGTAATATTCTTCTCAATAACTTTTAATTCTTTTACATAATCATTTTCTAAGAATAAAGCTCTTGAAATACAATCTATAATAATTGTATGTTCGAAATCAATTTTTACACCATTATTTAGGCAGTCTGTTGTGGCTTTCTCTGTAGCTTTAATAAGCGATTCATTATCACCTTTCATGATATAAAGAATACTATTTTCTGGAACTTCACCAATGCAAACTATTTCTCCATTTTTTCCAAGCTTAAGTGGGTCACGAATAATATCTTCTCCGCCTTCCTTATACATTCCGAATGGATATGACTTTGAAATGTCCATAAAGTTATTTGCTTCAATATCTTTACCACAATCTTTTTTTATTGCATCTTTATAAACCTCATATGGATTTTGCCAATTCAACTCTATAATAGTATTTCCATTTGTTTTAGTAGCAACAAATGGTCCTACTAACTTATCCCAACCGTGTCGAACACCTAACTTACTCTTCATGTCGAAAATGCAAATTAGTGCAGCATCTTCAACAAAACCGTCTTTGTAAAATAAACAAGGTTTTTGGATGAGACTCAAAGAACCAGCTCCAGCACCTAGATAACTTACCGTATTGCCAAGTCTATTATATATACTTGAGATATAATTGGTAATATTATTGGATAAACCATCAATTATGGTAAAGAAGGTATATTTTTTACTAGTATTTGAGGTTAAAAAACTAAAGTCTGGAAATGTTAGTTCTCCTGCTGAAATATTTTTGACAATAGTTGGTTCTTGAAGATATGGTATTTTCTTAACTATTACGCCGTCTTTATAATGTTCAGTGCCATTTATAATAGCGGGAAATATAGCTCCCATAAAACATATTGTTCGCTTATTTAATTCTTGAACAAGCATTTGATAATTGATATTGCTATTTTCTCCAACTAGAATCAAAACAACTTCTTTTTCTCTTGGTGCAAGGCTTTCAATTGTGTTTACAACTTTATCAGTAGTAGGATTTAGGATAATCATAAATTCTCCGTTTTAAAAGGTGATTAAAATGGTAGAGAGCATACTAGATTTTGGAACGGAGAAAAGTTGGATATGTTCGGTCTCTTTTTATAATTCTTCATCTTTTAACATTCTGTAAATCGTCGATTTACCAATATTTAGCTTTTTGGCCACCAATAAGACATCCCTGTCGTACTTATCTAAAAAGTGTTTGATAATCTTGTTATTATAATCTTTTAAGGTAAGCTCTTTTGTCAGAAAATTATCAGCACGTTTGGGGCTATTGAACTTAATGTCGTCTACTGTTATAGTGTTTTCTTCGCACATTACAGCCGAGAGTTCTATAATGGCTTTAAGCTCTCTGACGTTTCCAGGGAAAGAATAGGAGAGGAGTTTTTCTTTAGCTTTTTTTGTAATTGTAATTTTGTCTAATTTATTATTTTTTATAAAGTCATTTAGAAAAAAGATTGCAAGTAACACGATATCATTGCCTCTGTCTCTTAGTGGAGGAAGCTCTATGGGTAATCCTAAAAGTCGATAATAAAGGTCTTCTCTAAAGTTTCCATTTTCTACTTCATCGGCAAGGTTTCGGTGGGTCGCTACAATAATGCGAGCATCGAAACGAATCGGCTTAGCCCCTCCAATACGTATAAATTCTCTTTCTTGAATAGCTCTTAACAGTTTAGCTTGCAAGCTGATATGCATTTCCCCAATTTCGTCTAGAAATAATGTGCCATTATTAGCGAGTTCAAAGTGTCCGAGTTTTCGGGTATTAGCTCCTGTAAAAGCACCTTTTTCGTACCCAAATAATTCGCTTTCTAACAAGTCTTTTGGAATAGCACTAACATTTACAGCTACAAAGTTTCCTTTACGTTGTTCTGAGTTGTAATGGATACTTTTTGCAACTAGTTCTTTTCCTGTTCCCGTTTCGCCTGTTACAGATACGGTTATATTTGTTTTTACTGCTTTTTGTAAAAGCTTGAAAACACCTTGTATAGCTCTACTATTTCCTTTAATGGTATTATCAAATTTGAATTTATGACCCAGTTCATCTTTAAGCTGTGCTACTTCCTGAGTTAAAGCTATATTTTTCTTTAGTATTTGTACAGATTGGTAAAGTCTATTTTTAGTATCATCGTCTTTTACGATGTAATCATTAGCGCCATCTTTTAGTAACTGAACAGCAACCGCAACATCGTTTTGACCTGAAAGAATAATGATTCCGATATCTTTATTATAAGCTTTTATTTTTTTTAAGACTGCTTCACCAGTCATGTCAGGGAGGCTATAGTCAAGAGAAATTATTGAAGGATTTAGATGCAGGTGATTAAGACAAGCACGACCATCTGTGAATACATGTATTTCATGCTCAGCATCCATCTCAAGCGTATACTTGACGAGGCGAACATAAACGGGGTCATCTTCTACAATAAAAATACGCGTCGGTGAATTATTCTTCATGAAATTGCTGCTATCTAATCCCAAAATGGGAATTTTTTCAAATATGGAATAATTTATTGGTTTTTTAAAATAAATGATATAAAAAGGATAAAAAAAAAGAAAACTGTCGTGCCGTAAACATGTTATCAATAATGGATGATAAATGGGTGGTTATTAGGTAGTGTACTGTTTTTAAGTCGATAATGCATGTCATGTTTTAATATCTTTATTTTAGTTGCGTCACAAAACAGCATAAAATTTCCAATCATTTTAGCTTGAAACGTACATATTTACTTCATGCTTTTGAAAAAGCCTCTATCCAACCTAGACCTCCTTAATATATAGAAACTGAAATGGTTCTCATTGAATGTCAAAGCTTAGAGCTATTAAAAATCAAATAATAGCCATTAAGGATGATCTTCAAAACGAATACCATTTATTTTATACCAAGCACTCATCACCTACATTAACTTGCTATCCTTAAGTTTATACTAAACCCAACTTGTAGTTTTACTCATAAAATGTAAAATACACTCTACCTATCAATATACAACAGACGAGTAGTATTTAACATTCACTAACATAACCATTTGACCATAAATGAAAAATTTTAATGTGCTATCATTAGGTGGCTTTATTTCTGAAGAGGGAACCAGCATTGCGTTAGAATCCTATGCAAAATTTTATTTTCAATTAACTGCAAAACATCAGCGATTGACGAAATTGGTAATCATCCATAAAGGCAGTAATCGTAACTTAATAGTATCAAAGGCTGATGAGTTAGAAATTAGAAACCAATTGATGGTACTTCATTATGAAAAACAAAACTTAGTAGAGCAAGAATACCAAAAAGCTGCTGTTTTTCTTTTGCCTGAAAAAGAAAAAATTCGTCAAATAATACCAGAGGCCTACGCTTTTTCATTACCTGTTTTGTGTTACCACCAAAAAGAAATAGAAGAATATGTTGATCAATTAACAGGAATGTTTGTAGATGACCGAACGAGAAGTCAAAATATTGATCAATTTGCTGAAAAATTAAACATGCTTTATTTTGATCCTGAAGTACTAAAAATTTTACAAAAGGGGGCATTGCAAAAATACAATAAACAATTTAGTTGGGGAGGTAAAATGGCTGGAATGGAAAGCTAAGTAATGGTCAAATAATAACTTCCCGATTTGTGGTTGGCACTTTAGAGCTTATACTTCGTCGAAAAGCCTCGTGATAGCTAGGCTATTACTGCGTTTTAACAGCACTCTTTGTGCCACTGGCACAAGCTTTCGCTAATTCGTCTAAACTCAAAATTCCCTTGCCAAAATACGGAACTTATTTTTCGGCCATTACTAAACAATAAATTTCCAGTTAAAAATATAATTATGTTAGTATGTCTTTAAACCCAAATGATGTAGATTTTTTTTGAAGGGCTGAAAGAAGAAATGAAAGTCGAAAAATGGTGCCATTGTTATGCTAAACGAAGCATAGTGTCTTTCTTTCTATCCCTTCAAATTAATCTACTTCAATTCTTTTACTTTAACAACTACGTCATGTTTGATTTTCAAAAATTTAACCATATCCATCAGTTGTTCTTGTTGCTCCTCGGAGTTGATGTTGAGTTCATATTTGAGGACTCCTTTCTTAGTTGGGATTTTCATCCAACTTCCTCCTAGTTTATTTTTAGCCTTACTCAAAGGCATCAATTCAAATTCTATCTCATTAATTTTTTCTTCAGGAATTTCATAGCGATCCGTTCCCGTTATGATCCTCAACATTTGTTGATCAAACGATACATTACCACCCACAACAGTTTTTTTCTGAAATAATGTTCTAATGGCAGGAATAATCATAGCCATTAAAAAGGCTGTGGCAGCTAAGTAAATCCAATTCATGTAAGCAGAGATACCGATTTGATGAACAAAGTCTTCGAGAAAGGGCACTCGGCCAAGTTGAAAAAAATTAAGTAATGCAGATAATAAAAGCACCAAACTGATTAGTCCAAAAAATACAGTTGATTTTTTGATTTTTCGTCTCTTTATTACTTCCGCTTGAAAATGAAACATAAATTAATCCTAGTTCTTTAATTATTTGAAATTAACCCTTATCAGTAGTTGACTCAAGGTCTCCTTCTACAAAATTAAGAATTCTATTTGATCTGCTTATATTTGTTCGATGAAAACAATAAAAATATCTTCTAAAAGATGAATATAGCAGGAATTGATTATGGATCTAAATTGGCTGGAACTACTGTCATCGCTCATTTGAATGAAAATAGTGTTTCATTTTTCAAAAGTGAAAAGAAAAAAGATGCAGATGTTTTCTTAAAAAAACATTTCGGATTGCTCAAATTATCTACGATTTTCATTGATGCTCCACTTTCTTTACCTGGAGTTTATACCGATCTTTCATATCAAGATTATTTTTACCGTAAGGCAGACAAAGAATTGAAAGGGATGTCTCCTATGTTTTTGGGCGGTCTTACGGCCAGAGCCATGAAATTACAAGCCGAGTGTAGGGGAAATGATATAGAATTGATTGAAGTTTATCCCTCTGCTATGGCAAGGCACTTAGAGCTTAAACAGTTCGATTATAAAAAAGAAAAGAAACAGATACCCATTGTTTTAGCCTATTTGCAAAAAAAATTACCCTTTACATTTGATCCATTATTACTCATTACTTGGCATCATGTAGATGCACTTTTAGCACTTTATAGTGCTTGGCGATATCAACATAATGAGCATTTGAGCTATGGCGATCCGAACGAAGGGATTATAATTGTGTAAAATTTGCTATTTTAGCCTTTCATTATAATTCGATATGTCTCATAATATTACAATTCCCTTCTTTGCCTTTAAACTTAGACTTGTAGCTGGTGGCAATGCTATGGTTCCGATGAGGGATGCTGATGCACTACATCTGAATACCCCATTGTATTTGTTAGCTGGAAAATATGCTGAAAGTTTTCAACAAAAAGTATTGAATAAAGGAGATTATCTGAAAATCTTAGATGAATTTTCAGATGGCGATTTTTTGAAAGCTGCTGTTGAAGTATCTTTTCCTGCGGCGAAAAACAAAATAGCCTATCCAGCCTTTTCCTTAATTTTTGACTATTATTATCAAAAAACTAAAAAGGGAATTTGGGGGATAGTACCAACACTTAATGTAGAAGCATTTGGAGACGATGAACTAACTTTAGAAGCACGTTTACAAGAAGCTATTCGATTAGAGTTTGCTCGAAAAAAAAGACTAAGTGCTGTACAAGAAATCGTTTCTGCTCTTTGGTTCGATACGGTAGAATTGCAGCGAGAGGACATGGATTTGAAAGTGCTTACCCTAAGTGAACTAGATAATATTAATGAAGAGGAAAAAGAAGAATTATTATCAAACGTTGCCAAGAAATTGAGCGTAGATCGCCAAGTTCTTTATGGTAGAAAGGCTGAGCTTAATCAATTGGAACGTGCACTTAAAGGATCATTTAACCGAAATGTTTTATTAGTTGGTGCATCTGGTGTTGGTAAAACAGCGCTTATTTGGGAAATGGCTCGTCAACAAGACAAACGAGCTATCAGAGGACATTTTTGGGAAACAACTGCTTCAACTTTAATAAAAGAGTTGACGACCGATATGGGGTGGCAAGAAAACCTCGCTGCACTGTGTAGAGATTTAGCAGCACGAGAAGACTTTTTATTTGTACGTAACTTACTCGAACTATTTGAAGTCGGACAATATGAAGGAAACAGTGCTAGTATGGCAGATTATATGCGTGCTTATATAAGTAGTGGCGAAGTGAATATGATCAGTGAATGCACCCCTGAGGAATATGCGAAAATTGAATTGCGTAGTTCCAACTTTTTATCATTATTTCAAATTATACGACTAGAAGAACCTGAAAAAGATTTGGAAGAAATCATCGTCAAGAAAGTCGGTGATATTGCAAAAATCCGAAGCTTAAACTTAGAGCCAGAAGCGATCAAAGAAACAATTCGATTAAATCGGAGGTTTACTCCTTATTCAGGTTTCCCAGGAAAACCTATTCGCTTTCTAGAAAGCATTTTGATTAATCATAAAAAAGAAAATCAATCGCTCATTTCTCGTTCGGATGTTATCCAATATTTTTGTGAAGAAACAGGAATGCCTAGCTTTATGGTAGATCCTAATATTCCGATAGACCCAGCTGCGATAAAAAAAGAATTTAACCAAAATATTTTTGGACAAGTAGCAGCTGTAGATAAAGTAGTTGATTTATTAGCTTCTGTCAAAACGGCTTTGACCAAAAGAGGAAAACCAATCGCTTCTTATTTATTTGTTGGTCCGACAGGGGTTGGCAAAACCGAAATGGCAAAAGTACTTTCATCGTTTATGTTCAGCAGTAGAGAACGAATGTTGCGGTTTGATATGAGTGAGTACTCCAATCCAGCCTCTGTAATGCGTTTGATTGGTACGAGTTATTATTCAGATGGTCTGTTGACTTCTGCCGTTCGACGTGATCCTTTTTCTGTTTTATTATTTGATGAAATTGAAAAAGCCGATCCTACTTTTTATGATTTGTTATTGCAAGTATTAGACGAAGGTCGTTTGACAGATAGCAGTGGTAAGCTAGTTAATTTTTGTAGTACAATAATCATTATGACTTCGAATATCGGAGCAGCAAATATGCAAGGCAATCGCATAGGTTGGAAAACAGAAATGGATACTTCAGCAGTCAATTCGCATTTTATGACTGCCGTCCAAAAACATTTTCGGCCAGAGTTGTACAATAGAATAGATCAAGTAATTCCGTTTAGTCCTTTGTCAAAAGAAACAATTCGATTTGTAGTAGATCGGGAAATTGGTTTGTTCAAAAAACGAGAAGGTGTCAAATATCGAAAGATGGAATTTCGATTAAATGATGATGTATTAAACTACTTAGGCGAAAAAGGATATAATCCGAAATATGGTGCTCGACAATTACAACGGACCATTCGGGAGGAAATCGTAATTCCATTAGCCAGACAATTTAATTTGTATGAAAATGATGATCAACTTATCGTTGAACTTTCAGTAGCGAAAGATACAATTGCTATCAATATCGAAGCAGATCCGTTGGGCCTAGATTTACTCATGGAGGAATTAGAAAAAATTACGAACACCGATCATGCTAGTGAATTGAGAAGGAAAATCTATAAGTTAAAAGATGGACCTTATTACATTCGTTTATTGAGTGAGTTGGATATCATGGAACGAGAAAAACGAAAGCAGGGCGAACGGTTTTGGAAAGATAAGGAAAAAGGAGAGCAGTATAGTTACTTTTTGGATACGCAACAAAAGGTTGAAAAATTATCTTCTCTGATCGAAACAATAGAAATGGATTTGTCACTTTCTTGTATGGATTTAAAGCCATATACCCCCAAGTTGATCGAAAGTGTTGAGGAATGGAAAAAAGATTTCTTTGACTTAAAATTAGAAATATATACTCGACGTAATCCTGCTGCTAAAAAATGTTCCCTACTTATTTTTGGAAAAAATATAAAACTGCTTTATCAATTCTACACAGCTATTTTTAAAGCTAAATCATTTGCGTTTAATGCTTCGAGTATTTGGTATAGAGAGGCTTACTATAATGAAATAATAGAAGCTGTTGAGTTGGTAGAAGAAGAAGGTGAAATGATACAGCAAGCTGTAAACAGACCAAGAGAAGAATATATCGAACAAGAATTTGGTACAAATGAAAAGAAAGGTTTTAAGCCAGAAGAACAAGGTGACCAACTATATGGTATTCGATTTGAATTAGTAGGTGATTGTCCGTTTTTATATTTGCTTGGTGAAGATGGTATTCAGAATTGGAAACTATCAGACAAAGAGTCTTATACCTATATTGTTCAGCTAGGAGAACAAAAACTACCTATTCCAGATGGAATACATCGACCAACTTTTTATCCAAAGAAAAATATTCGAAGACAAATAACGCTTAACCACATTCGAGATAGTGCATTAAAACTAAATAGAGAATTGGGTAAAGGGCGGTTTTCTGATTTGGTACTGGAAGTGCTCAATAAAGTTTTTGAATTAAAGCTCGATGCAGAATTGCTCTAAAACGACAACGTTGGTTTAGTGAATGTTTGAGCATAGAGTTATAAGGTATAATGAAGCAGAGCTTAGTCTGAAATTTCTGCCCATATTCTTAGCTCATTGACCATCAGTAGACTAATGCATAGTAGCTATATGTAAGATAAAGAAAGAAGAAACAGATAAAAGGGTAGAAAATACATGGACAATATATTTATTTAAGAAATTTTAATAAATAATTAAATAGTGACAGGAAAATTTACTAACTTTATACTAAAGGGATACAACTTTTGTAAAAAATACATTATACAAGCATCACCAAAGATACTTTTTATGTACCCCTTCACCCCCCCCCTCATTTTGCATCCTTCTCCCATTAGCATGACAAAACTAAACCTTAGATACGTATGAAAACATTAGTCTTCATACCACTCTATTTATTTAGTGTTTTTGCTTGGGGGCAGGAGCAAATAACTTTTAAGTATTGGATATCTTTTTCTGATAAAAACAATACACCTTATTCTATTCATCAACCCTACAAGTTCCTATCATCTAGGGCTATCGAACGGCGTGTTCGGCAAGGTATTGCCATTAATGAAACCGACCTTCCTGTAGATCCTCAATACATTCAACGATTAGAAAATAATGGTGCTAAAATTCATGCTGTTTCAAAATGGATGAATGCGGCTATCGTCATTGCTGATTCTGTTTTAGCAGAAAAGTTATTGACCTTAGATTTTGTACAGTCCACTCAAAATATAGGAAAGCATCCTATTAAAAAATATAAACTTAGAGAAGGAGATAAACAACGTGATTTTTTTTCAACTTATCATCGAAATAAAAAAAACAAAGGTTATGCTGCTCACCATATTGAAATGGTGAATGGTAATGCATTACATCAGCTCGGACATAAAGGCGAAGGAATGATCGTAGCAGTATTGGATGGTGGCTTTACCAATGTAGATATCATGCCCTTTTTTGATAGCTTACAAGTAAACAACCGTTTGCTAGATGGACGTGATATTGTTGATAATGACGATTATGTATATGAGTCGAGTACGCATGGCTCTAATGTGCTTTCAGTAATGGCGAGTAATTTACCTGGACTTTATGTAGGTACTGCTCCTGAAGCATCTTATGTATGTGTGAAGACCGAAGACGTTCGTACTGAGTTTTTGGTCGAAGAATGCAATTGGGTGATCGGTGCAGAATTTGCCGATAGCTTGGGTGCTGATATCATCAATTCGTCGCTTGGTTATACTGCCTTTAATGACAAAACGACCAACCATAATCATAAGCAACTTGATGGTGAAACAGCAATTATTACGAAAGGAGCAGAACTAGCTTTTTCGAAAGGAATGCTTGTCGTAAATAGTGCAGGAAACTCTGGATCGGGTTGGTGGAAATATATTGGTTTTCCAGCAGATGCTAAAAATGTCTTGTCTATTGGTGCTACAGATTCGAAGGGAAATAAAGCGAGTTTTAGTTCGCTTGGACCAACGGCTGATGGTCGTATAAAACCTAATGTATCGGCAATGGGGCAGGCTATTCCTGTTGCTTCCATTTATTCTTATGAGCTGAAGTATACCAATGGTAGTTCTTTTTCTTCGCCCTTACTCGCAGGAATGGCAGCATCTTTATGGTCAGCTTTTCCAGACAAGACCAATGCTGAAATTTTTAGAGCTATCGAATTAAGTGGTCATCAAAGTAATGCCTTGGATATTAACTTGGGTTATGGCATTCCTGATTTTATGAAAGCATATCAGATATTAAAAGGGGAGGAGTCGCCTTCTTCTGATTCTTTTTTTGTAACTTATAATGCCTTTAACGAAAACTTAGAAGGTGTTCTACAACAAAGCAACGAACCAACTACTATTAGAATTAAAAATTTGCTTGGGCAGATTTTGTATTCAGAAATGATAAGTGGAAAAGAGGGCTATCAAAAAGTAGCAATTCCAGTTTCCTTACAAAAAGGCGATTTATATTATTTTGAAGTGTTTACTCAAAACAAATATTTTGTTGATATTATTCGAACCATAGATTGATTATAAACGTACAAGCTCTGGATAAATTCATAGAAAACTAAAATTATTCCCAATAAATAATATATAATATGAAGTATTTTTTTCTATTAATACTAAGCTTTTTTCTCCAAATATCTGTAGCACAATATTTAGAACAATACGAAAGTGAAAATTACTTCGAAAGTGGTGAAATTACAACAAGTATTGTACAGGATACCTTTATTTATACTGGAGTAAAAGCGCTTGATCATGGTTATTATAGACACCCTATTATTCGAAAGTTAGATTTTAATGGTAATATAATATGGTCTACAAGTATTCCTGATGAAAATAGTTATGGTAGTATTACAGAATTATTATACTCTTTTGATGGTTTTATTTATGCTTTAAAACTCAATGCTCCTACTTTTCCCGAATTATGGAAAGTAGATGCATCTTCTGGTGAAATTATTTACAGAAAAGATTTTGAACTTTCTGGAGAAGACGAATACGATAAGATAAAAGGTTTAAGAGACTATAATACTGATACCCTTTTATTAGTCTTTGAAAGAGAATATGATGGCAATATTTATGATTATGAGTTAGCATATTTAGATAAAGAAGATGGTACTGTGTTATCGACAAAAAATTTGGTTATGGTACATTGGTCCAATAGAGATTTTGATATCATCATTCCTGATGAAGAGACGATATATTATTCCGAAGAAAATACGATTTATAAATCAAATCCAGTTAACTTAGACTCGGTTCAATGGAGTACCCCTATTCCTTCTATTGGAGAAGCAGACTTTAGAAAACTATACTATGAAGCATCTACTAATCACCTATATGCATTGGGAGGTGTATCTCCATCTGAAAGAGGTATTGTCTATTGTCTTGATGCACTAACAGGTGAAGTTGTATGGGATGCCATTACAACTACTTTTGAAGATATAGATTTTGTCGATTATGTTATACAAGGAAACTTCTTATACATTACATGGACTAGTGTGTATACTAGTGCTGATCATATAATAACTTCAAAGGTGGATAAAAGTACAGGCGAAGTACTTTGGGAAACAGAACATGAATTTGGTATAGGAAATGATAATGGTTCTCATAGAGTAAAAAATATAGCTATAGATGATACGGGACTTTATTTAACTGGGCATATTAATAGTTTTTTATGGGGTTTGATGAAATTACGCAAATCAGATGGATCAATAAAATTCTCAAAGACACTATTTGAAAGTGGTAAGGGGTATTTAGTATTACCCGTAGATGATGAAGTAATTACCCTTGGAACTAAACAATTCCTAACTAATAATAAAGAAAATGAATCTTATGCAAGATTGAATAAATATAATGGTGCAATTAATAGTGAAAAGGAAATAGGAGGGAATGCAAGACTTCCATCTTCAACAGTTAGTATAGAACAAATAAATGATAATGAATTTGCAGTGCTTCAGCAAAGGGGAAGTTATGCTCATTTTAGTGTAAGGGATATTATGGGGAATATACATTGGGATTATAACTTCCTCCTTAATGATTTTATTGAAGCGAGTTATATGAAAGTGGTTCATGATTCTCTTATTTTAGTTGGAGGTATTGGTTACTTATCTGCCGAAGAATTTTTTTCTCCTGCCTCTCCCTACTTTCAAGACTACTCTTTGGTTTTTATTAATCCAATTACAAGAGAAGTTACTATAGGGGAAAAGATAGATGATAATGCGGTTAAAGTAATTGATGTCATTTATGATAATGACGAAAACATATATACTGCTGTACTAACCAAATCAGGTACAATTAATATTTATCGTCTAGATTATAACGATGGTAATTGGGAGCTTAATAATGCTGATTATATTGGAGGGTTTTCGTTTGACGAAGAAGAAATAAGTAGTAAAGTTTTAGTTGACCTTAACCAAAATAGTTTTTTATTCTCGACTATTTATTCCATTTATGAAATGGATAAGTCAACAATGGATTTGTCTCCCTCTATACCAACAACAGGTCATGGAAGACTATCAAACATTGGCAAAATACAAGATTCTTTAATCATAACCACAGGGAAACATTTTAGCAATGATACACTAAAGGTATTGCGAATAAATATCAACTCCTTGACGGTATCTGGGATTTATGACATTACAAACCTTGAGGCAAAGGGAATTAAATGGGTAGAAGGGGAAAATAATGCTACAATATATATTCTAAGTACTAATGATAGCGAAGCCTTTGTCTCTAAATTTAATATTAATAATAATACAGTTCTTTGGACAAAGTCAATTTCGTTTGGCAGTCCAGATTTTCCATTAGTCAATCCTTCAGATATTGTATTTAATCTTATAGAAGGATATATAACAGTGACAGGTCGCCATGAAAGTTTGAGTGGAGATAATAGCCAAGTCTTCTTAGCTTCAATCTTAGAAAATGGAACGATCATATCTGATATAACTAGAGGAGGTAATTATGCGGGAAATAATGAAGGACTAGTTTTAGAAACGAGTACTACTGATGATGTAACCCTAGTTGGAGGACAAATAGAATTGGATTCCACCTTCTCTTCTGCGTTTATTTTTTACACAAATGAAGAAGTCCTTTTAAACAGAATCATATCTAAAGTGTTTTTAGACCTTAATGAAAATGGTGTCCAAGATGCAGGAGAAGAAAATACAGCGATAGGGCATTTTATTATTGATGATGATTATGAACTATTTTTAAATATTGATGGTATCGCACAAACCATTGAAAGTTTAGGCTCGCATACGATTGAATATGTATTACCTCCAGATTGGTTGCTCACAACAGATTCCTTGATTTACCAAATTAATGTAGATACTTCTTCTCTTGATACGCTATGTTTTGGTATCAAGCCCATAAATGTTGTAGATGAGGTTTTGCCTTTTATGCATTCTGAAGCATTGGTATGCTTTGAAGACGTTCCTTTTTATTTGCAAATAAAAAACTCAGGAACAAGCACTCAAAGTTTGTTTGTAGAATTAGATTATGATGGTACTTATAACAATGCTTCACCTGTACCAGATTCCATTAGTAACAATACGATGTATTGGTTTGTAGAAAATAGTTACCCCGGACAATCTCAATTATTTTCTATTAATTTCCAAATGCCATCCGTTGATAACATAGGGGATTCCATCAACTTTGAGGCACGTATTTTATTATATGATGTTACAGAGCAAACAATTACAGATACTTTTGAATATGCTTACAATCACATTTTATTATGTTCCTATGATCCTAATGATAAACTAGTAACGCCAGTTGGTATTGGAGAAGAAGATCTAACCCTGTTTGACCAGTACCTAAATTATACTATTCGATTTCAAAATACAGGAAATTATCCAGCGAGAGATATCATCATAAGAGATACCTTAGATTCAAATTTAGATTTATCTACTTTTGAATTTTTATCAGCAAGTCATCCTATTACAGAAGTTCGTAAAAATGAAGATGCTTTGACATTTGTTTTTGATAATATTTTTCTGCCAGATTCTATTTCTAATGAACCTGCTAGTCATGGCTTTGTCAACTTTCGTATAAAGCCGATTGATGGTTTACCTGAAAATACCCTCATCGAAAATACTGCTCATATTTACTTTGATTACAATCCTGCTATCGTAACCAATACAACGCAAAATACTTTAGTTTCTGAAATATTTATATCAACTAGTAATTACGGTCTTGATAAATCTTCTGGCTATACTATTTTTCCAAATCCATCGAATGGGAAAGTAATTATAAAGTCATTATTAGATACTATAGAAATAAGGGATTGGAAGTTATACGATATTCTAGGTCGTCAACTATTTGCAGGTCAACTCAAGAGTCAACAAGAAGAACTTGATTTGAGTAGTATCAAGAATGGTATTTATTTACTAGAAATAGATGCGAAAAATATCTTTAAAATAATCGTTCAACATCAATAGCAAGTATCAATTCCATTTATCAAAAACATATTCCGTATACCGTTTTTCATTTTTGAGGATGAAGTCCACCATTAAGTCTTTGGTCTTTTTGTCGTATTGAGA
>JAHDIP010000239.1 GCA_020630735.1 Saprospiraceae bacterium
TAAAAAAGGTCTTCAATTTTCATTGAAGACCTTATATATTAATTCTTAATTTTTTATCTGTTCAGTTCTCTCATAGAATAAAGATGATTAGTTATCTATCAAAAAAAGGAGATACCAATCTATATATCTATAAAACTATGCAAATTTTATCCTCTAAACTTACGGAAGAAATCTTCCATTTGTTTTCCAGCAGCTTCACGACCACCTAAACCAAAAGACAATGCAAAAGCAACTGCAACAGCACCTAAGATTAATCCGAAAGCAAGGTTTACGATATCGTTAGCAATACCCATTGTACGTAGAGCAATAGCTAAGAACATTCCTAAAGTAGCTACTCTTACTAAAGTACCTAAGAAAGGATTGTTACCCTCCATAGCTTTTTGAGCAATAGTAGAGATGTAGTTACCTACAGCCATAATTACTAAACCGAAGAAGATTTGTCCAGTCATTTCGAAAAGATTATTCAAAATACCAGATAATTGACCGAAGTTTAATTGGTCAACAGCAGTAATAACACCAGTAAACATTAAGAAGAAAAAGGCAAGGTTACCTGCTATTTTAGATAAACTTTGGTTTGTACCAATTACGTTACCTAAGCCAAGTTTTTGAGAATAATCATCAACACCTAAGCTTCTTAATAGATCTGTTAAAAATCCTACTACGAATTTTCCAACAATGTAGAATACACCAATAATAAGTGCAGCTGCAATAATATTAGGAATTGCATTCATCATAGATGAAAGCATTTCTTTTGCAGGCTCAGAAATAGTCTTGAAACCTAAAGTATCAAGAGCTACGATAAGCATCGGAACAAAGATAATGAAGAATACTACCTTCTTTAATAATTGAGACAAATCAATGTTTGTATCAACTAAACCTAACTTATTAGAAAAACGATCAGCAGACTCTCCTGCGAAAGATACTAATTCAGAAGCAATTGTTGCTATCATATAACCAGCAAAGCCGATAATACCCGCAGCAACCATGTTAGGAATATATCCTAAGAATTCGTTAACCATGTTTTTTAATGGATCAAGAGCTCCTCCTGCACCAGAACGATCTAATACAGCCATTAATACGATTAACATAATTAGATAGTATACTAACTTAGCGATAAATGCTTCAGGTTGTACACTTGAGCCTGTTTTGCTCATGATACGGTTATCTAAGTTAGTTTTTTTCAACATCTTAGCAGTAAGATTTCTAAAAATGATAGCGATAAACCATCCAATAATCAAAATTGCCAGTGTCCCCAAAACTCCAGGTAAAAAGTTACCAATTGAAGCTAAAAAATTGTCTAAATACGCTTGCATAGTTTGTTATATTTGTTACAGTTAAAGAAATTTGCGACAAAAGTAATAAGTTTCTGTTAAATTCATAACATTTTTGAGTCAAGTATTAATAATTTAACTGATATCTTTTTAAAGATAAAAAGAATCAATATGTTAAATATATACTTTATCTTATACCCAAAAATAAAAAATGGTTTGTTTATCCCAAAAGGAGATAAAAAACCTTTTTACTCGTTTCTCATATGATCATTAAGACGTATTATTTTATTATAAGTCACAGACTTTTTAAAGTAATTTTAACAATTGGTAGAGGTATCTGCGAAAGAACTCATATTATTCTGTCACCAATTACTTAATTTAAGATTTATTAATTATGTATCAGGCTTTTAATTAAATAATTACAGACGATTACTTTAAACCATAAGTTGTCTTTACTGTATAACAGTTTTCGTTTTTTGTCTATTAGACTTTATATCATTTTTTTTAGTACAAAAAAAATTGTCTTTAAAACAATGCTGGTGTAAAGTCTATTGTTTTGTAATTCAATCCGAATTTATAATTATTGGGGTGAACGACGAAGTATAATTATATGTTTTCAAAATTTCGTTGGGTAGCTTATTATTTTCCGCTTCCCTTGATAGATTGAAAGATAAGCTTTATCTAAAAAATTAGTCCTTATATATTTTTATTTATTAAATTGTATAGACTAGTATTTGAAGAATAAAATAATAAGATGATGGATAATAAAATATTGGATGCCGATTTTGCAGATAAAGAGGGTAATAGAGTTGATAAATTATTAGGTAAAGGTGAAATTATAAAAATTCGTTCCTTCTCTTTTGAGCAAAAGGCCAACATGTATAAACTTACATTAGATAATGAAGGTATTCCTAATTTTTTGTCTAATGCCAATACTACAAATGCCTTGTCGGGTTATACTATAGGTATAGGAGGAATTGGAATGCATATTAGAAAAATGGATGCTCAAAAAGTACTAGACCTTTTTGAACGTCTAGACAAAAATGTACAGAGTGAAGAAATTGATCCTGAAATGAAGGAGCTATTCGAAAATGCGGATAATGAATTGGTAGAGATGAAAGCTGAACAGGAGAAAAGCCAGCAAAAATACTGGACGATTCTAATTGGTACATTGGCATTCATGTACTTACTTTTTAAATTCCTAAAATTTTTAGCTTAGAAAAAAATAGAGGAAGCCAACTACTGATAATGGATTATCAGTAGTTAGCTTCCTCTATCAAATCTTAATAATTCTATTTTTATTTTCGTTGTTTTATAAACCGTATTGGATCATGTCCATTAGACGTTTCAAAAAGAATCGTATAAGCTCCACTAGTCAATGTTGAAATATCTATTGGCAAATCATTCATCCCCTCTTTTAACACTAACTGTTGACTTAAGAATTTTTGCCCCGCTACATTGTATATCGTCATCTGAAGCACATTATCTTTTTTAGAAAACAAACTTAATGTAAGCAATTCATCAGCAGGAATAGGATAAATATTGTTGAGTATGATGCTTCTATGTTGATCAATACCTATTTCAAAATTTGTGATACGGTTATTACTTGCTGTAATTGTAATTACAGCTTCATCATCTTCTACGGCATTTGGCGGAGTTCCATTTGCCGGAGTAGAGTCGATATCATCAGGTGTTGCGGTCATCACCTGTGCATAAGAAGTAATGCTCCCCTCTCCTACCAAAGTAAACAGACTTAAGTTTAATGTAGCCGTTTCTCCAACGTCTAAATCAATAGCTCTCCATGCTCCCGTCCAATTAGAATAAACTCCTTTTGACTCTACTTGACTTGCAAATACCAATCCATCTGCTAAAGGAAAATCTATACTGATACCAGACATTGCTTCTGTTCCTGTATTGGTAACACTTAAGGTATAATCGACAATATTATATATCGAAAAATTAGGATCAGCTACCGTCAAATTCAATTCAAGATCAGGACCATCTCCTCCGCCATTATTTTCACCAATATTAATAGTATAATCTTCCGTCTCACCAAAAGTAAATATTTCACAAGGTGTAGCGTAAGCTCCATTTTTCATACTTACTCTCATTCTTGTCTGTCCTGTTGGAGCAGTTGCAGCAATAGTTATAGAACCAGAGATAAAAGAATTTCCATTGTCTTGGAAAACTAGCTCCCCAGCATCTTCAAAATCGCCATCTTGATTGTAATCAATCCATATACTCCAATATTCATTAAATTGTTGACCACTAAAACCTGGAGTAAGGCTAATGTCATAAGTATTTCCAGCATCTACATTAGCCACCAAATTAGTAAAATCGCCATATTGTTCCTTAAATGATACATTGTTTAAATCAGCTATCTGAATACTACTAATCCATTGTTGCCAAGGTTGTTGACCACCAGAAACACAATAATCTGTTGGCGGATTATCATCAATAACCTCAAAACTTTGGGCAACGATTGGAGCAGCATTGTAGTTGTCGTCTCCTTCTTGGCTTGCTTGTACAACCACCGTACCCGCTTGACCTGATAGTGTCAATATATTTCCTGATAAAGTAGCAGGACCAGACAAAATATCAAATCCTACTTGTAGACCTGAACTTGCCGTAGCAAATAATGGAAACGGCTCACTCGTTGTTAACTGATCTGCAATGAAAGGAAAACTAATATTCTGGTCTAAAAGTTGAGACGCACTGTTTTCGCCTCCAGGTGTTGCTAAAAGTGCTTGCCAACTAGAAGCTAATGCATTATCAAGTGCAGGATCAATTAGTTGTAACGTTGGACCATCGCCATCAGCCGCTGTAGGCCAAGGGCTATTATCATCATAGTCTACAAAATCTATTACTACACCATCTGCATTTAATAATTCGATCAATTCTCCGCCACCACTTAGTTTGAAACCATCATCTCCGCCAAAGTCCCCTAAAATATTTGTAACAGTTGGATAAACTGCAGAAAACTCTTCTACACTTTCTACTAAAACTAAATAACCTCCTGCAGGTATAAATGTATTTGCTGGTAAGCCAAAATACTCACCACTTTCATCTTCAAAATACCAACCAGAAATATCAACTGCTGTATTATTTGGATTGTACAATTCTACCCAATCACCCGAATTAGGATCATCAGGAGAATTATAATTTATTTCATTAATAACGATTGGATCAGTAGCTGTTGAACCTGTTATAAAATTAGCCGCAATAGTCGTTGGTCCATCTAGTGTAAATGAAGCACTAGTATTAGTATTAAAAATAGGACCAGTCCAATATTGGAAAACATAACCTCTTGCTGGTTTTGCAACCACAGGTATTTCGATACCATCAAAGTAAGTTCCTGTCCAAGGAAGATTAGTTTCGTCTAAATTAACTGTACTAAATCTTACTTCACCACCGTTTGATGGAACTGCCAAAACAGAAACGTCTTCTGTACCTGAAATTTCAGGGAATGCATCTATAAACTGTTGTTGTACCACGCTTCGTCTATTACTAGCGAAAGCACGCATTTTATCAATATTCTCCTGCCATAATAGATAACCACTAAACCAACGATCTACATGTGCACCAATCTCTGGTGTATAAGCTGTTTGAAAATCATCTATTCTCTCAAGGATTCGTTCTGGCGAATACAATACATTCAATTGATCTGCCATTCGATTAATAAAAGACGCTTTCCATTCCTCATTTTGAATCATTCCTCTAAACAAACGGGTAGACCATTCTTGGTTAGGCCAAATATAACCGTTAGAGGTAAGTAGTCTAGCCAAAGAATTGTCACCTGCATATCCTGTATTCCATCCATTGCTAGTATACAAACCAAAAGAAAAATCGAGGTCTTTAATCATCCAACGCCATTTTCCATCTTCACTACGTTCTCTCCATCGGCGATTATTATTACCTGGCCAATCTTGGTTGTCGATAAATAAATTGAACACTAAATTATCTGTATAGCCATCAACATCTACTCTAGTGGCTAATTCCTCAAAGTTTGAATTATCCGCCAAATTTGTTCCAAGTAAAAAATTCTGCAATGCATCCCAATGAACAATATCTCCTTCTTTTACTTCATTAAAATCATCCAACAAATCTATTTGATCATCATCTAATCCATAATGTACTCGAAGGTAGCGCTTATCCATTCGTTCTCGAATATTGTGAATCCCCCAATATACACCATTATAATACACTACACCTGGTCGGTATGCTTGGTGGTCTAGATCTGGATAATCGATCAAACTACCTACATCGCTCAAATCACGTGCAAGGCTACTTACCATCGCATCTCTAAACATAGTAATGTTCCAGTCTTGACCAGAGTTGCGCACTACAAACGAACGGAGCTGTTCAAATTCTAAATCGGGAAATATTTGGTAATTAATAACACTACTTCCTAAACTCGATTTGGCTTTAAAGCCTAACGATTTTTGAGCAAGTGTAGCACTAGCTGTTCCTTGCAATTCTGTTTCTAGTATTTGATTAAAACCTAATGTACCATCTGGTTCAAAAAATTCGATATTCATCGGAATTTCAATATCCTCTGTGATATTGGTATAAAGACCATCAGGACCAAAGAAATTTTCATCGTTTGACGTTACAGCTACTATGGCAAAGCTATGAGACACATCTATAAAGTAAGTATGCGTCAATATTGAACTTGGTAATAGATCAGCAGAATAAGCTATTGCTCGTAGAGGTGTCGTACTTGTGATCGTTATTGGTCCCAAATACTCTTCCGAATTATCTGTTGGATCAGAACCATCTAAGGTATAATAGATAGTCGATCCAGCTGTAACTGGCGAAAGACTTACCGAAACTGATGTACTATAAAACCCACCATCAATTGAAGCTATAGGTTCTTCCGCATTCTCTACTCCAGGAGGCGTACTATTAGCAGCTCCAGGTGTAGGTTCTGAAAAAAAGTCCCAACTGCTTGCACCATCAGGTACACGCCCTTCTGTAATATTTGATAATTGAGTCCCAAAAGTATAGCTATCTATTTCAGTAATTCCGTCTGATGCAAATAAAGCAAGATCTTCACCGGAAGAGCTTAGTTTAATATTGACATGTAGCACACCTTGTTCAGGTTGTTTATCACACCATAATACTAGGTAGCCTCCTGCAGGAATCGTTGTTGCTGCAGGGTCAGTAGTAGGAATTTGCCAAGTAGTTGGTGTTAGTAAATCGTCTGTGATATACCAACCACCGACATCAATAGCTTGATTTCCTGGGTTATATAATTCTACCCAGTCATCAAATTCTCCAAACTCATCAGTGAGTTGAGAATCATTTGAGGCTAAAAATTCATTAATAAAAACCTCTTGACTAAAGAGATTACTTGTAAAAGTAAATAATAGAAAGCAACACAAGAAGAAGGGAAGTTGCTGGTGCAAGTTCGTTTGTCTCATCGTAAATTTGTTTTGTTGTTTTACACAAATGCATAAATGAAAGATCAGTAGGACTGTCTTTATTTACTGAGTAACGATCAAATTATAACTACCACATTTTGCTTAATGATAATCTTAAGCTTCTATACTTCTTCAAAAACTCTGACAACAATACTCTAGTGCACTAGTATCTTTCGCTTTTCTTGTTGCATTCGTAAGTGCAAACCATGGCTAAGGTACAAGCTATCGCTTAAGCGTTTTTTGAATCATTTAGAAACATAATCTCTATTTCAAAATGATGGACTTATTTTTTGTCCATTACCAAATCATTTTATAACTGGGACAATTTCTTTATGAATGGAAAGAGGGGATAACCAAACGTTATTGTAAAGGCAATTTAATCTAATTGTATTGGTGGATATAATAAATATAGGTGTGTGAGAATTAATTTCTTTATAAGCTTTGTAAAAATAATAATTATAAAACAAAAAATCAAATACAATATTTTTAAATACAAGTTGATTATTATATAAGACTAACACAAATGGGTTAGTTTTTTTGTTGAATGGATACTTATTCGATAAAGAATTAGACGAGATTTAGCCAATACAGTAGCACTAAAAAAGGCTGACTTTTATAAAGTCAGCCGTCATAGAGTTGTGTGTCTTGTTAAGCTTGAAGCAAAGTTGGTATTTCTTATACTTCGTTTAAGGTCATCTTGATTTTTTTCTCGAGCTCAGATACTGTATCTTTAAAGATCATATCTGTATCGAGTAAGTCTTGTACTGCTTTGCAAGAATATATAACAGTACTATGGTCTCGTCCACCAAAGTTTTCGCCAATAGCTTTGAGGGACTTGTTCGTTAAATTTTTAGCCAAATACATGGACAATTGTCGAGCAATTACGATTTGGCGCTTACGTGTTTGTCCTTTCAGTTTATCCACAGGTAGATCAAAATGTTCGGCTACCAATTTTTGAATAAACTCCACCGTAATTTCTTTAGACATCTGGGTAACAAAATTTTTGATTACCTGTTTTGCCAAAGCAATATCTATTTCACGTTCGTTGAGTGTAGACTGTGCGACTAATGAGATTAGTACACCTTCCAGCTCTCGAATATTGTTTTTGATATTGTAACAGATGAATTCTGTAACATTTTGAGGCAGGTCTAAACCTTCTTGTGTCATCTTAGCTTCTAAGATAGCCATACGAGTTTCTAAATCTGGTGCTTGAAGATCGGCTGAAAGCCCCCATTTAAATCGGGAGATTAGTCGTTCTTCCATACCATCCAAATCTTTTGGAGGTCGATCAGAAGTTAAGATGATTTGTTTTCCATGTTGATGTAACTGGTTAAAGATATGGAAGAAGATTTCCTGAGTCTTTTGCTTGTTTGCCAAAAACTGAATATCATCAACAATTAATACATCTACTAATTGATAGAAGTTCACAAAATCGTTAACTGCGTTATTTTTGATTGATTGTATAATCTGATTGGTAAATTTTTCAGAAGATACATATAATACCGTTTTGCTATCTAAAGATCGTAGCACTTGATTACCAATAGCTTGCGCCAAATGAGTTTTTCCTAAACCTACATCTCCAAAAATGACAAGAGGGTTGAAGGCTGTACCACCTGGTTTTTTAGCAACAGCTTGCCCCGCAGAACGAGCTAAGCGATTACAATCACCTTCTATAAAATTATCAAATGTATAACTAGGATTAAGTTGAGGATCTATTTGTAATTTACGAATGCCAGGAATGACAAATGGGTTTTTGATATTACCTGTATCAACAGCTCCAGGGCCAGTAACACTTTTTGCAGCAGTAGCAGCTCCTCTTTCAACAGGCACCTTTATGCTCATATCTCCACTCTTCTCTTGATTGTTACTCATCAATATCTGATATTCTAGTTTTCCCTGTTCTCCAAGTTCCTGACGTATTGTCATTTTTAGTAGAGCCACATAATGCTCTTCCAACCATTCATAAAAAAACTTATTTGGTACTTGTATAATCAATGCATTCCGATCTAACCTTACAGGTTTGATAGGTTCGAACCACGTCTTGAAACTTTGAGTATTCACGTTTCGACGAATAGTTCGGAGACAATTGTCCCACACTGTTATGCAATCTTTTATCATTCTCTTGATTAAAATATATAAAACAAGTAATAATTAAACAATAACTTTTGCTTTGTCAATTATTTACCCATTACTAAAAAAAAATAATAAGTACGTAATTTAGTAGTGTGTAGTATTCTTTAGTACCAGCAAGAAAGGCCAACTATAAAGTTGGATGTGAATTTGGTTTAAAAACACTCTTAATTTTTAGTAGAAGTAATAATTCTCATTAGTATGAGTGGACAACAAATTTCAGAAAAAAAAGGGAGAAAAAAAAATACCTAAAAACATCTTTTCAAATATTTATTTATCTTATTTAATTTTAGTAAATATGTGTCATCTATTACATTACAAAGCCACTAACATCACCAAAAAAAGTCCATCTTCTTTGTACAAAAAATCATTTTTGAAACAAGGACTCTAATGTAAATCTTTTCAAAGGAAATTCTACTATTAAAAAATGGTATAAGTTAACCTTTAAAATTAATATATATGTTTTTTATGGGAGAATATATGGAAGGAT
>JAHDIP010000240.1:0-5670 GCA_020630735.1 Saprospiraceae bacterium
ATTTTTAGGATTAACGTTTAAGTTTTTAATGACTTTTTCTTTTTGAGGTTCCCATTGGAGCATATCGTCGTGCTTTCCCCAGATAACTGCTGTAGGAATATTGATGCTACTTATGACGGCACTATGATCAGGAAATTCATTGCACGTTTGAGAAAAGAAGTAGTACATACTTTTGGTTTTTTCCTCAATCATTGGAGTTTTGTATCCTTCAAAAGCATCGTCAGAAATTTTCTTTTTCTTCACACCTTTTTTGAATAATTGTTTCAAGAGCATATTTGTAGTCATGCCATTATCATACAGCCACATACTGAATTTTGCAAAGCCACCCGGTTTCATTCTGATCGGAGGTCTGAACCCTTCTTCGTAAATGATGGTATTGAGTGCAATTAGTTTTTCTACTCGTTCAGGAGCCATGCCTAGGAGTTCCCAAGTCCAAAGACCGCCAGCATCATGCATGACGTGTGACCACTTTTCGATTTTGAGTTTGTCCATTAATTCCAATAGTCGCTTACCATGTTCTTCTGCTGAATACAAATCATAACCATCAGGATTGGCACTACTGCCAAAGCCCAACATATCAGGTGCAATTACACGATAACCTTCACTTACCAAACCATCAATCATTTTTCGGTAGAGCCACGAAGAGGATGGAACACCATGTAATAGCAGAATTGTTTTCCCTTTTCCTTTATCAATATATTTGATTTCACCACCAGAGGAAATAAAGGATTGTTGCTGTTGGCGAAATTGTTGGTAATCCCAAACTTTATCTGTTTGAGTTTCTTTTTTCGTTTTGCAGGAAAAAAGGAAGGCTAAACAAGTGATGATAGTAATTGTTAAATACCGATTGATTGTCATAGTTTTAGGTATTGGTATGAAAAGAAAATGGGCTGTGTTTTTTAAGCACAGCCCATTTTACATAAAAAACCTTGTTTCGTTTAATTTATCTTCACTATTTTTTCTATACAACTATCAGTCGTCGTTTTCAAGACACAATAATACGAACCACTGGCTAAGTTTTGTGCATCAAAAGTAAAGCGATGTATTCCTTTTTCTTTTTGTTGGTCTAGCATAAGTTGCTGTACCACTTGACCATTCATGTTGAGAATAGATAAAGATACTACTGTCATTTCTTCTAATTGAAACTGGATAGAAGTTTGTTCTGAAAAAGGACTAGGAAAAACAGTTAACATATCCAGTGTAGCACCTAATCGCTCACTTGGAGTATGTACTAAAGTTGTCGTACCACCTACATCTACAAACTTAGACAATAAACGAAGGTAAGATGCTTGATAATAAATCGCATTCTCTGTAATCTCCCAAGAATTTTCAGGCCAACTGGTATTCCAATCTAAATATGATTTTAGAATCGGTTGGTTTTGAGGAGGCACAATTGGAGGACCTGTATAAGCAGCATCTGGCGTATAGCCAGGATTAACCCCTCCTGTTACAAAACCAGGTGCAGGACCATAGAGCGAAGTCTCCACATTATCATAATCCGTGCCATCACCAAACCAAGAGTGATAAAATTCATTACAAGAATTTTCACCACCATAATCACCCATATTGCTCAACATGATGAGAGCAATAGGATTGATGCCATGTAAGTAGTGAATATAATTTTCAGCAATTGTTGGATACAAACTAGCATTAGGCGGATCAATATTATAAGTATACATACCATAATACATTTGACCAACATGACCTTTTAAGCTATTACTTCCCCAAGTGTAATCATTGCTAGGCATGTACGCTCGATAGGCACTTGAGTTTTGTAAATAACGCTCAATAGAATAATCGCCATCTCCAGTAAAGGAAACTAAGCATCTTGTCTTCAGATCATCCACAACAGCAGTTGTTGCATTAGTCATTGACATATACAACGTCATGACACTCTGGATGGTCGCTTCAAAAGGATACCAGTACCACCACTGGTAAGGTTGTATAGCAGTATAGTTATTATCAAAATAATTGCGGTAGCTTGTGTTGTTTGTGGCTGCATATAAAAATACAGCTGCACCTAATCGTACCATATCTTGTCGATAAGCACTTAACTCTGGATTGGCACTACAATAACCTGCATTCGTAAAATTAGAAGTTGCAGGATTGGCATCGACCCAATTCCATGCTAATTCTGCTTTCGCTAATAATTGATCACCATAAGCACTTAGTGCTGGTACCGATTGGTAAACGATAGCAGCATGTGCCATCACACTTGCAAAAGTACGAGTAGAAGAAGCCTCTGCAGAACTATAAAAACGAGGAGCTGTATCGGCACTTGGTGGGCTTCCTGCTTGGTAGCAATCGACACCTACTTTCATAATGACAGAACCATCAGCCAATTGCATTTTGAGTAGCCAATCTAATTCATATTTTATTTCATCTAAAAAATCAGGAATACCATTTCCAGATTCTGGGATGTTATAATCATCACCCCAAGCGTTTGGATTTTCTTGGTAGGCAAAAAGCATATCGTGGAGCGTGGCGTATGTAAAGTTGACATACTTCGTAAAATCTCCTGCATCGTGCCAACCGCCAGACAAGTCCATCGTCGGGGCATTGGGGTTATCAATAGAACTCGAATTCAAATCTTGATTGACTCCAACATGGCAAGCGACATCGTGCCAGGTACCACCATGCGTTGTGGTTTTTGGAGTACCACAGCGTTGGTAATAAAAACTACGGACGGCTTGTTTCAACACTTCATCGTATACAGCATCATTAATCTCAAATTCATAGGAACCAACATTGTTTGTTGGATCAAAAATATAATAATTACCTGCTGTGGTCAGTGCAGAAAAATCGAACCACCAAACTTGGTCACCTGAGAAGGTATCTTCGTTGCCATTATTCCAAGCAGTGGTTGAACCAGTAAAAACAGTTTGCCCATCACTAACTCTTCTGACCTCGTAAGTGTTGCCAGGAGTAAAACTATCACCAGTATTAAACCCTGTAAGCGGGTTGCTCATAACCGCTACTTTTTCAGCATCAGAACGATAACCAAATTGATCAATTTTGATGTGTTCATCTATAACGTAAGAATTGCTATTTGTCGTAAATGAATTTTTGATGCCCCAATTGGTCCAGCCACCTTCGCACTTTGCTTTTATCTTATACTTGTATTCGGTGCCAGCGATTAAGTTGCTTAAAGTAGCAGAAGTTGCACTCGTAATAATTTCCGTCCAAGTTCCATTTGGGAGCGGTTTATATTTGTACTTATACTTATCGTCATTCGGGTCAGGTACCCAAGAAAGATCGACAGAAGTAGGACTAGTTACTATTGCAGAAATAGTAAGCGGAATATCGCAAATACTACTCAAGGAAGTAAAACTAAAGGTGGTCGACCAAGTTGAGTTTTCAGTCCCACAAATCGTCTTTACTTGATATTGATAAGCTGTGTTTGGGGTCAATCCATTTAAGAAGCGGAAGGTTTCATCTTCTCCCGTCAATACCTCTGTCCAAGAACCACCGACTAGGCGATAACGGATGCGATAACGTCTTGCATCTGTATTGGTATCCCAACTAATACGAACGACATTTCCACTAATGATCGCTGCATCTATTGTCGTGGGCGTCGCACATGCTAAAGCATTATTATTGGCATGAACAGCCACAGAAAAAAATAAAAAACTATACAGAAGAATTTGTTTAAACATGATAACCAGGATTTTGAGGTGAATAGATTAAATTACAAATTATTAATCATTGATTATTTAGAAGTTAAATTTTAAAATGACATAATAAAAAATGAATGATCAATAATGTATAATTGTTTATTTTTTTGATAAAATTACTTTTTGTATATCTGAAAAAATACTGTCTTCATTTCGGACAGTTGTTCTTAAGAAATACATTCCTTGTGCAAAGTTATCTAAAACTATTGGTAATTGATATGTACCTATTACTTGAGTTTGATTTATTAATTGACCAACTTTTTGACCATTGATGGAATATAAATCAATACGTACAAGTGCATCGCTTTGAAGTGTGTATACAAGAGATGGTTGTTCACTACCATTACTAATTAATGTGAAACTAGGTGTCTTTATATTTTGAATTTCTTTTGCATTAATAGGTGTTTGGAATGGTGTACATCCGACTTCTTGAATGCTTACATCATCAATCGTTACATTAGCAGAATTGTTGCCAACACCGAACGCAATACGAGCATTAGCATCTGTAGGGTCAGTCATCGAAAACTGATAGGTATACGTTTGCATCGTCGTCGTTATCGCTTTAGAATTATAGCCATTTGTAAATTGGCTGCCTCCTATCTGCGTAATAAAGAGTACAATATTTCGGTTGGCTTCTGCCTTTGCTTTATAACTAATGTTGTAGGTTTTTCCTTGTTCAAATAATAAACCACTATAACGAAGATCAATATGCCAGCTTGATGTACCAGGATTGGTAATATCGATATATGCTTCACTATTTGCTGTTGACCAACTTGAAACAGCACCACCTCCATTGCTATCTTTAAATTCCCAATTTGTACTGCCTTGGCTAAAGTCACCATTCTGAATCATCTCACAATTATTGCCTCCTGTAGTAAAGTTGAAATTGCTTGACCAGTTGCCCCAACCAGCTGTACATTTTGTTTTCAACTTATACTTGTAGGTGGTATTGGCTAATAAATTAGAAACCGTCCAAGCATTAAGGCTCGTTGTAATTTCTGTCCAAGGAAAGCCACCAGTAGTTGGTTTGTATTTGAATTTATACTTTGTATCATTAGGCCAAGCCGACCAAGAAACAACGGCTTCAGTCGGGCTGTTGAATGCCACACTTGAACTGGCAGGAATATCACAAACATCGCCTAAAGTGGTAAAGGTTCTGGTTGTTGACCAAATCGAATTTTCGTTGACACAAAGCGACTTCATTTGGTATTGGTAAGTCGTGTTAGGAGTCAATCCATTTAAAAATTTAAAAGTTTCGACATTAGCCGTTAGACCTTCTACCCAAGAGCCACCTACTGGACGATAGCGAACTTTGTAGCGTTCGGCATCAGTCATTAAGTCCCAAGATAGTCGTACTACATTTCCACTGATTACTTCGGCAGCAATAGCCGTTGGAGTAGGGCAGGGTCGATCAACGACTAAGGCAAAATCTTCAATCTCTCCATTTCCTAAGTAACCACAAGGAGGAGGAGTGCCTGTATAGCGTTTGCAAATAACCCTCATTCTAGTCAGACCCGCAATAGGTGTATTGGGAATAGTAAGCGTTTCGTTTATCGTACCCGTATTTCCAACAGTTGTAGAGAGTACAAATTCATCTGCTTCATCAAAATCACCATCTTGATTGAAGTCAATCCAAATGTGCCAATACATATCATTGGGATTCCCTTCAAATTCAGGCGTGAGACTAATTGAGTAGCTGTTATTTTGCTCTACTGAAAAAGTGGTGGTACAAGTATTATCTCGATAGCCGCTATTCCAACTTGAAGTATAATTAGTACCATTGAGGCTAATATCTGCTAACCAATTCTTATTGTGTGATACAGATTCAATTGTACAATAATCAAGATTGTCGTTAAGTGATGTTGTTGAAAAGTGAGCGTTAACGGCATTGCTTTGTCCTCCAGCACATTGACAAAAAACTTGGATGTCATATTCGGTGCAAGCTGCTAAATTAGATAGGCTAGTTGAATTATTCGTTACGCTTTGTTGTAACCAA
>JAHDIP010000240.1:5770-9289 GCA_020630735.1 Saprospiraceae bacterium
AAAAGATAGCGGCGACCAATTTGCGCCATCATCATAAGAAATAAATAATTTTTGAGTACGCATACCACCTACCCAAAGTTTTTCCAAAACAACTAATGTATTACTTTCTGAAACAGCGATCAGTTCAGAAATGGAAGTCGGCGAAGTGATCGACGACCAGCTTTGCCCTTTATTGGTAGATTTATGAATAATGCCTGTAGATGTTGTTGCATAAATCGTATTAGCAAGAGTTGGATGAATGGCTACATGAGCATAATTTTTTCCAGGATCAGGATGAGTTGTTTCTGTCCAGCTAGCATCGTTGATACCACGGCTGTAAAGTTTGTCATTTTTCCAAGTATAATACGTTTGGTTATCAGCATCTTGATAAAGACGAGATACAGATTCGAATTCTGAAAATATTTTTGTTAAAGTAATTCCTTGATCCCAAGCAGACCAAGTAGCGCCACCATCATTGGAGCGATAAATCAAATTAGTCATCGTTCCTTTATCGACACCAACGATTAGAATATTTGGATCGTTTTGGTCAACCTGAATATCTTGAATGGCAATGGAATTTTGAAAGAAATTAGTTGTCATCGGACTAAACCAACTTTGACCATCGTCCGTTGTTTTTCGAAGTTGGCCAGTATCGTCAAAATATTGTCCACCCATATATCCGATAGTCGGTTGGGCTTTACAAAATTCGACACTTGCACTATAATTCATTGGTAGGCCAGTATAGCAAGCTGTTTGACCAGCATTGGTACTTTCGTAAGCGCAGACATCTGCTACATTGATATAAAAACGGTCTTCGTCTGTGATGTGTGGACTTACTCTAATCGTCACCATAATATGAATGCCGTAGGCTAGCCATGTCCAATCCCATCGAGCATTATCATATTCGCTAGTGATGTTGGGATCGGCTAAAGTGCCACTTGCATTTTCCGTTTTCCAAACATTATCAAAATAAGCGGTGGTCGGATTAACAGGAGAAAAATAAAGACCGACTAAAGAATTGGCAAATACATTTTTAAAGTTTTTATCGACATAACTTGGGAATGTTAAGTGTTGTTCTCTATTTGTCTTATCAGTATATTTTATAAGATAAAAAGAGTTTCCTCCATCTGTCGTTTCTAAAATGCCGTGGTTGTTAAATCCTTTTTCGGCACCAAAAAACCAATGGCCACTTTCTGTTGGATGAGCAGTTATATAATAGCCATAGCCGTGGTCAGTTGGAGCAGGTAATGTCGTCCAAGTATTTCCAGCATTGGTAGATTTATGAATGCCTGCATCTGCCGTTACAATCATAATTGATGGATTGTTTGCATCAAAATCGAAGTCGACTACATCTGCTGTGTATAGTTGGGTAAGGGTGGTATTGGAAATACGGTAAGACCAAAGTCCAGCACCAATAGAGTTAACCCCACCGCTCGAAGTGATTGCAGCTGATATGTAAATAAGGTCGGTATCTGTAGGGTGGTATTTGATGCCTGTAACCCAAGCATTATTGAAAACAGCAGAAATGGCTGACCATGAAGACCCACCGTTGGTACTTATGTAAACACCACCATTACCTTGCCACACTCCACCACTTGCTGTAGGTTGGCCTCCGACAAAAAGTTCTTGTGAATTGTTGGGATTGATGACCATTGTTTCGTCTGACCAACGGAAATCGCCATTACCTGTAAATTGAGTAGGGTTGCTAATACGATTCCAATTTGTACCAGCATCTGTACTTTTCCAGATACTACTATTAGCGGAGTTAGGAGAGTTGCCAGAACAAAAATAAAGTACATCAGTATTGTTAGGATCGATAACAAAATTACGTACTCTAAAGTTGTGTGGGTTGTCTTTAGGAACATTAAACGTTAGGCTTTGCCAAGTAAGGCAAGCATCGTAGCTGACATTGACACCTGCTACATCTGTTCGATTATAAACGGTATTGATATCAGTCGGATGTGGGATAATACCTGTTACTTTTCCGCCGCCATGCATTCCAATAGGTTTCCATGTTTGTGCTTGAAGTGAAAGGATAATAATCGTGCTTAAAATAATTAGGGATAAGAGTCTCATGTTTGAGTGTGTTTTTAGGTAAAAGTGATGGTGTTTATTTTCAGAGCATTCTTTAGCTTGAAATGTCTTTCCAGCTATGAATTACTTCACGTGTTCGTCGGTTGAAAGAGAAGTAGTTTCCTCCACCATTGAAAGGTTGGTCAAATTTTCTGGAAATTTTTTCTTTAAGTAAATGGCACAATAATAGTGCTCCAACTCCTCCATGTGCGACAATTGCAATATCAGATGAGGACGTTTTTTCTGTAGTTAATATATCTTCAATTGTGTTTACAATTCTATTTTGAACGTCAATTGCTCGTTCCCATCCTCTAATTGATTTTTCAGGATAGCTGAAAAATGCATCTACTGTTTTTTGAAATTCTTCTTCGATTAAATAGCCAGTAGAGCTTCGGTCATTTTCACCCAAGGATTCAATTTTTGTAAATGTTAGCCCAAGGTGTTTTGCAAGTATATTGGCACCATCAATTGCTTTTTGCTCATTACTTGAATAGATCGATTGTACATTTTTGATGATTGGTTTGGTATTGAATTGTTGGTGTCTTTCTTTTCCTATTTTTGATAAACCCCATTCTGGAATTGGTACTTTGGGGTCAATCGAAACATTGGCATGTGTTATGAAAATAACTTTATTAGAGGTACTGTTATTATCCATTCATTCATTGATTTACTTTTTTGAATTATTTATGATCTATTTGGTGGTAGATGAAAAATTGTAATATAAAGATACTGAAAAATTATTGATCGCTACTATTTTTTAATTGATGGGCTAGCGCTGTGCAGTAGACAGGCTGATAAGCATGGGCCCAAGGGGCTGAGCGAATAGCGAACTACGTAACATAGCGACCCGATAGGGGAGACCTCTTGAAATGAAAATCAAAGTGAAAGTAAAAAAAATAAAATAGTAGTTGTGTATTATCGTTTGGCAATCCTAAATCCACTTTGGTTTCAGTATAAATAACTTAATAGTATGCTACTTGTCCCTAAATAAATGCAAAGTGGTATATAAAATTGGTTATCTTTTTTTGCGAATATACTACCAAGTTCTTTTTTGAATAGACCGCAAACATTAAAGTCGCCTATTGCTCTTAATATAAAAATTAGACCGATTGCTCTAGTTAAATATTTTATCCAAGTTTGCTCGATTAGATGGGTGAGTTGAATCGTATTAGAAAGTGTGATGAATGAGAATAACAGTAATCCTAAAGCAACGATGATGGTTGCGATACTCATGACTAGTCGACGGTCGGGATTAAAAAAGCCCTCTTTATACGATTCGGGTATGGTATAGTCAATAGCCCATTTTCCTCCAAAAGCCCAATAGACGTGAATCATTGAAAGTACGAAAAAAATGATAGCATTTGTAAAGGTGAATAATTGAGTAATCATATTTTTTATTAGTGTTGCTTGTTACTTAATCTATGCCATTTGTTAAAATTACTATTTTCTTTCGGAAGAAGATAATGC
>JAHDIP010000241.1 GCA_020630735.1 Saprospiraceae bacterium
AAAGAAAATTTTAAACAGATGAAAGTATTATTTCAATTTGCAGTTTTAATGTTGTTTTTTACAGCTTGTAATAAAGACGAACCCATTACGCCAAGCAATGGAATACCAATTGTTAAGACCGAATCCTCTTACTCGGTTTTGGTTGATGAAGATATCACATATGCTGATGGACTGAGTCATAATAGTACGAGCATTTCCTCTTTTGCGATACCTCTAAAATTAGATGTTTACTACCCTGATAATAATTCTACGAATAGACCTGTTTATATGTTCATTCATGGCGGAGGATTTCAAGGTGGCACGAAGACGAAGCCAGAAATTGTAGATATGGCTAATTATTACACCTCAAGAGGATGGGTTTTTGCTTCTATTGATTATAGAACCACAGAGGAATTAGGAACGATTACTGGTATGACTCCAGAAGATTTAGTAACGTTTTATAAAGGGTTTGTTCCACAAGAATGGCTGGATTTTACCCTCCAAAATGCATTATCTCCTGCAGAGGTTCAGACTAGTATTGCTATGTATATCGCCCAACGAGATGCTAAAGCGGCTCTTCGCTGGATGGTAGCAAACTCGAGTACGTATGACATAAACACCGACTTTATCACAGTAGGAGGAGCTTCAGCAGGAGCAGTTTCTACCATTGCCTTAGGGATTTCAAACCAAGAAGACTTTAGAGACGAAATAACCATTACTGAAGATCCTACACTTTCCACTACAAACCTAAACGAGACTTTCGTTGTGAGCAGTATGGTTTATTTTTGGGGATCAAACGTAAAGTTGGAAGTGTTTGAATCTGTATATGGATTGAATCCATATGACAGTAATGACCCTGAATTATTCCTAGCACATGGTACTGATGACAGTAATCCTACTACTACTTTTTCGGAAGCAACGGAGTTAAATGATATATACAATTCTTTAGGCATTTATAGCGAACTTGTCCCTTTGGAAGGAGAAGATCATGGTGCTTGGAATGCAACAGTGAACGGAAAAAGTTTATCAAAGTTATCTTTTGATTTTCTTGTTGATAGACAAAATTTGAACGTTGAATAAATAGAGTTTATTCTAAAGAATTTTGTATGACTAAGGAAGCGCCTTATCTCATTAAAACCTTTTAGAATAAACTCTAATTACTAATCAATAACTTGACTAACAAATTCCCTATATCTATTTTGAGTATTCTTGATATACCTACCGGTATTCGGTTTTCGGATCATCATAGGTAGCTAACGTTTAATTTTCAGTAGTTTTAATCATTTGGCAATCCGAAAACCATTTTGGTTTCTGTATAACTGATAATTTATCTGAATGTTTATATTCAAAAGGATTCATATCAGGGTTGTAAATTCTTACGTTTTGGGGTTTCAATACTAGTGTTCCTATCCTTATAATGAACTATTTGGAAATGATTTTTTGCCTGGATTATTTTGTACCAAAATTCACGATAGATTAGGACTTACATTAAGTAAAAACATTCCATTTTTTCAGAGAATATTACTTTACAATGTAAAGTAATATGTGTATTTTTGACAATAAGAATTTTCTCAATCCGTAAATTATGATTATGAAATACATAATTAAAATTGCAGCTCTTTTGCTGGTTGCTTCGACAAGTACTTTTGCTCAAATCGACTGTGTACCAGAAACGCAAGGTTATAACATGCTACTTATAGGGAATAGTTTTTTTAGACCCTATGCTGAGAAATTGGATGATCTGGCAATTGAGGCTGGATTTGATAATCATAACAGCACAAGAATTATCCGTGGAGGTGACAATGGAAGACCCATCAATTTTTGGAATGATTCAACAAGCCCTGAACACAATCAAATCAAAGCAACTCTTGATCAAGGAAATGTTGAAGTTTTTGGAATGACTGCTGGACACGATCCTGCAGATCCAACCGAAGGACATCGTGCATGGATAGAATATGCCTTACAAAACAATCCTGACATTACCATTTTTATAGCGATACCACAAATTGATTTTCCCGCAGATTGGGAGCAACGAGCGCAAGATTTTGGCTTTAATTCAATACAAGAACTTTATGATTATTTTGTTAATGATCTTGTTAACAATTCGATGGTAGACCAGTTACGAGCAGAATTTCCTTCTACCAAAATTTTTACGATTCCTACAGGACAGACATCGATAAATTTGGATCAAATGAATGAGAATAATGAATTGCTGGATAATATTACGAGGTTTGGTCCGCAAGAAACTTCATTATTTACTGATACTAAAGGGCATCAAGGGGACATCATTAGGGAAGCAGGTGGACTCCTATGGCTAAATAGTATCTACGGTGTTGATCTAAGTACCTTTGCATATGAGACAGGTTTTAATACAGATTTACATGCAGTTGCTGAAAATGTATCGAATAGTCACGATCCAAATTACAAACTTTGTTTTGCACAAACCAATTGTGATAATCCAATTGTAACATCTGAAAGCACATACGAAGTAATAGTAGAGCAAGACCTTACTTATGCAGAAGGACTGATGCATGACGGGACTAGCCCAACGACTACTGCGATCCCATTATTGCTAGATCTCTATGTACCAGATAATGACTCTGACAATAGACCAGTTTTCATGTTTATTCATGGAGGAGGGTTTCAGGGAGGTACCAAAACTAAGCCCGAAATTGTGGCTATGGCCAACTACTTTGCCTCTAGAGGATGGGTTTTTGCCTCTATAGATTATAGAACCACAGAAGAATTGGGAGGAGATATTTTTACTGGTATTGCTCCACAAGAATGGATCGATTTCACCCTTCAAAATGCATCAACTCCTAGTGATGCAAAGACCAGTATTGCAATGTATGCCGCCCAAAGAGATGCCAAAGCAGCCCTCCGCTGGATTGTAGCCAACGCGAGTACTTATAACGTAAACACAGACTTCATCACCGTAGGCGGCGCTTCTGCTGGAGCAATAAGTACTATTACCTTAGGAATTTCTAACCAAGAAGACTTTAGAGACGAAATTCCTATTGCTGACGATCCTACACTTTCCACTACAAATCTAAATGAGACTTATGTTGTGAGAAGTTTGGTTGACTTCTGGGGAAGCAATGTAAAATTGGATCTGTTTGGATCTGTTTATGGAGTGGAACGATATGACAGTAACGATCCTGACTTATTTATCGCCCACGGTACTGAAGATCCTGCGGTGCTTTACAGCGAGGCGGAAGAATTGGTTCACTTGTATGATTCTACCGGAGCATATGTCGAACTCAATACACTAGTTGATCAAGGTCATGGTGCTTGGAATGCTACTGTGAATGGAAAGAGTTTGTCAGAATTATCTTTTGATTTTCTTGTAGCACAACAGGAATTGAACTTAGATGATTGTACAGAACCTCCTTCACTTTGTGATGCACCAACTAACATTAGCTGTACTGCTTATAGTGGAAATGTGGCTCGTGCAACTTGGACCGCTTTTACTAATGCTGAACGATATAGACTACGTTATCGCCCAGTTGGAGGTTCTTGGACAGAACTATTAACAGCTGGAGAGGAAACGTTTAGATATATAAATGGCTTGACACCAAACACAGATTATCAATATCAATTGAAATCACTATGTGCATCTGATAACTCTGTTTGGTCTAGTACCTATACCTTTACAAGTTTAGGGTCTATTTGCGATCTTACTACAATCAATAATCATACTGCTAGTTTAAACGATGTTACTTTATATTGGTCTGCTGATACTGATGATGTAAAATATCGAGTAAAGTATCGACCAAAAGGTTCATCTGGATCTTGGCTTCAGTTAGACAATATTACGAATACACAATTGTCTATTGCAGGATTAAATGCCAACACAGAATATAAGGTTAAAATCAAAGTCAAATGTGAAGCAGGATGGACGCAATGGCAATCGAATTACGATTTCATAACTGCTGCTAGTTTATCCTTTAAACAGGATTTCAAAAATAAAAACATAAGTCTCTATCCCAACCCAACCCAAGACGTTTTAAATTTGGAAATCAACGAAGGAGCATTACAACAAATACAGATACAAAATATCAATGGTCGAATATACCAGTCTCTTTTCACTTCAGAAAAAAAATTAGCCGTTGATGTTTCGATGCTTTCAGAAGGGATGTATTTCGTACAGCTTACTTTTGTCGATGGTACAGTAGTCGTGCGAAAGTTTATTAGGTAATTATCCGTTGACGACGGCATCAAGCCTTGTCAACGGAGCTGGTTATTTTTAGGAGGGGAGCTAAGTTTGTTATTCAACTAGTTGAATAACAAACTTAGCTCCCCTCCTAATACCTCCAAAGACTTTTTTAGAAACCAGTAAGCAGTTTTTAAACAACTTCTTCTAAAATAGGAGTTAGGTATTATAAAATCGAATTATGAGTAGGGTAAACCTTTTTTTAAACGGTATATTAGTGTCTAAATAATCGAATTTTTTATCTCTTAAAAATTAGAACTGATAAAATGGAATACCTTACTACGTTAAAAAATATATTAATTGGAATATTAACCTTCCTTGTAGCACCAGTTTTTTGTCAAACTCAAAACTGCGAGCATAATTTGAATCATCCAAATTATCATTCGATAGTTCAAGTAGTTTCATCAGAAACGATTGTCAGAGAATATATTCTGTATGTTCCCACAAACTATGATGCAGCCACGGCTACTCCCTTGGTGATCAATATGCATGGCTTTGGAGGTTGCGCTGCTGATCATGCTGAAGAAATAGGAGGTTTTTACAATTTTAATGACTTAGCAGATCAGGAAAACTTTATAGTTGCTTATCCGCAAGGAGCTTGGAGACCAGAAAAGGATGACACCTATTGGGAACCTGGTGATACTGGTGTTGAAAACCTGTATGATAATGATGTGTACTTTCTTGAACAACTGGTTTCAGAGATTGATATCGAATATAATGTGGATATGAATAAAGTTTTTGCCTGTGGATATTCCAATGGAGGAATGATGGCTTATAGTCTGGCCTGTAACAGTAGTTCTCTTTTTTCAGGTATAGGAATAATGTCTGGAGCTTTGCTGGATGATGATTGCACACTTGATAATCCTGTGCCGATCATTACATTTCATGGGGTTGCAGATTTTGTATTGCCTTATAATGGTGATCAATGGTATGCATCAGTTGAAGAGACCATAAACTTCTGGTTAGATCAAAACAATATCCCGCAAAGTAGTCTTGTTTCTACAGAATTAAACAATGGTGATGTGGTCAGGGATGAATATATTGGAGACACTGAAAATAGTTGTGTGACGCTATATACCATTCATGAAGAATGGGGTGATGCAGGAGGACACGTCTGGTTTAGTGATGACATAGATGGAACTAATCCAAGCCAAATAATGTGGGATTTCTTCAATGGAAATTGTAGTCCCCTTACTTCAACAGAAGAATCTGTTGAATCCAATTTAACGTTAAAAATACAGCCCAACCCTTTTTCAAATTTCATCAATATAACGTCCAATTCTTCAACTAGTCAAGTATTTAGTATTTCCAACTTGCAAGGAATTAGTTTAATTTCAGGAACAATAAATGCTTTTCCATATACGCTGGAGTTAAATGATTTGCCTCCTAATATTTACATTTTGAATGTTGGAGGTACTATTCAAAAATTGATAAAAAGAGAGTAACTACAATTTAATTCATCAGCACAACGATTGATGTTTCAGTACTCAGAACATGCTTGATAAAAAAGGGAAGTTATAGAAGATGTTTTAAACTGGATATTATTGAGCCGGCTAAAGAATTTCGTATAGCTACACTTTCCACTAGTGTTGACTAGTGGAAAGTGTAGCCTTTGATATGAAGAGCTTATTGTTTCACTACTCTCAATGTCTTTACGCCATTACCTGCTTGAATTTTAACAAAATAAACACCTGCGGGTAATCCATAAACTTCTATAAAAACTTGATGTTCCCCTGATCTATACTTCTTGTTAGAAATCACTTTAACTTGTTTTCCTTCTACATTCGACAAATCAATTTTCACGTCTTCATCTTTCAATAAAGAAAACTTCAAATTAAATGTCTGATCAAATGGATTTGGAAATGCTTTGGTATCATTGATCGTAACAATCTCTTCTGTGGCAATAGTATCACAACCTCCAACAATAGGAATGTATTCAAAATCTTGTGTCAATAAACTTTTCACTTTATCTTCTTCGGCTCCAAACCAATCCATCAATATCGAACCATATACCCATTTGAAATCATATTGCATCGGAACGCCTTCATCAGAATCTACTTCGCTTGCAATAAGGGGATTGTCTCCGATTATTCCTTGATTGACACATTTACCAAAGACCATCATAGCTCCAGCAGTACCATGATCGGTACCTACTCCACCATTGGAAATTATTTTTCTACCAAACTCAGAAAATGTCATTCCTAATACTCGTTCTTCCAAGTCTAATAATGCGATATCTTGTTGGAAAGCCCAGATAGCATCTGAAAGTGTTTTCAATAATGTAGCATGGGTACCTTGGGTTGTATCTGTCGGATCAACTTGCTCTGCATGGGTATCAAAACCACCCAATTTTAAAACATAAATTTTAGTTTGTAAACCTCCTGAAATTAGTTTGGCAACTACTTTCATTTGTTCTGCCAACAAGGTATCAGGATATAAGCTTTCATTCGAATTGCCAAGACCAATTGCTTCTATTACTCTATCTGCATAAACATTGGATTTTTTATACGTATCAACTAAAAATGCCAACTCTTCACCATAGCAATCATTTGGAAAAGGCACCTCAATTCCTGTAGACAAGCCACCAATATTATCTGTATTCAGAATTGCCATACTAAAATTCGAATCCATTCCTTGACACGTTCCAGAAATCGAATGCCCCATCGTAATAGCAAATGGATCTGGACAATCAGCATTTGGATAATTTTCTGGATAACCAGGGAACGAATCATCTAAATACCTCCCTAACCATCCTGTCGATTTATACACATCTGAATGAACGCCCGTATTCCAAATATCTGCCGATCTAAAATGCGAACGATTTTGATTGGGATAGCCAACACCTTGAACTACTGTTAGATTGGCATTATCATATAAATTTTTCACGCCTGCCAATTCAGGGTGTAGTCCGATGGTATCGGTCATCTCCAAAATAGTACTTTGAGGAATGATTACATTCGCCCTTGCGTTGACTAAATTATCATAGCCATCTAATGGGATAAACGTATTTAATGCATCATTTCCGCCATTCAAATCGATAAGTACTAGCACCCTATCATTATCTCCATTTATCATCTCCTCCATTAGTTGAGAAGGCATTGCTGATACACTCATTCCTCCAAAAAATGCTGGCAAAGTGAACGCAGTTGTATTTTTAAGAAAAGATCTTCTTTTCATTTTTCTACTATTTAATTCGTTTAGAATAAACTTTAATGTTCAAAAGACTATGAGAAAATGATAATTTATTAACTCAGGTGAAATTCAGGAACACCCATCATTGTTTGGAACATCGCCCACAATCTATTTTCTACACCTTGACGCAATACATCATTTGTAGGGTCTGATAAATAAGCTTGATACTCTGCTGACCATTCAAAATCAGGTAGTCCGGGAATTAATGCATTTTTGAAAAAATCTTTTTGTTCTTGTGTCATCGGTCGAGGAAATAGGAGTTGGCAGGCCTCGTCAATCATATCATTAACATTTAATGGATTGTCTAAAGACTCGATGAATCTCACAAAATTATAGCCTTCTGCATCAGGATCAATATATTGTGTCAACCAAGTAATATCTCCGATCATTCTTCGTCGAAATGCTAAAGTTGCAGAGTTCACCCAATCACGATAATACACTGGAGATTGATGATATGCTCTCCATCCTGCTACACTTGGTATTCCTAACAGGGACATTTGTTGTAATCCAAATTGCCAATCCCAGGCCGCCCAACGCTCATACTCTACAAGAATATCAGCAGCAGGTTCAACTTCAAATGTATTATAAGAAGAGAAGAAAAAGTCTAATGGATTTTTTATCATGCTTCCTCTGAAACAAGCATCATAGAAGTGTTCACTTTTGAGTAAGGCTTCTAGAGCAGGCTTGATGACATAATTATTGTCCAATAAGACTTGAGCCATCGGTTCGATGATTTCTTGTTCAATAGTATCATTGATATCGTAATTGACAAACCACATATACAAGCGTCTGCAAATATGCTTTGCTACTTCATCTTGTTGGAAAATGATATCAATGACCGTTTTGTACTCTTCTTCTTCTTGATTGCTTATTGTTTGTGATCCAAATTTGCTTGAAAGTGTCTTTGTTCCATTATCGTGTCTCCAAGATTCGTATACAGCATCACCATTCACAGAAGAAGACCAAGGTATCCATCCTGTTAAAGCTCTAGCAATCTCTGCTACATCTTGCTCTGTATAATTGGTATAATCGCCTGGCGCAATTTGCTCTCCTTTTCCAATCGTAAATAACTCTAATAATTCTCTTGCATAATTTTCATTCGGCTCACCAAAGATATTATCCTTACCATTTAGATAAATCAACATGCCTCTATCTATGGTGATTCGCTTGGTTAGTTCTTTAAAATCGCCCAATCCAAAATCTCTAAACAAATTTATATATTGCCAGTACATATTAGCGTGAGGTCCTGCACCTGCAACCACAAAATGGTTATGCCAAAACAAGCTTAGTTTTTCTGTAATCGTTTGGTCATCACGATTCATTTGTATAAACCACCAAGCAGGAATGGTTTTCCGTCGAGCAAAAAATATATCAGGAATACTTCCATCAAATTCTTTATCTACCCAAGTTTCTCCAATACCTGCCTCAGGGTCACCATCGTAATCATAATAAATAGGTGGGTCAACTATTGGGGCTGATGATAACAATCCTGAAATGGTCGTTTCCATTCCTTCATCTACTGCCTGTAAAATTCTTGCTTTAGTAGGACCATAAATGGTTCGACGTAATAAGTGTACGGCTTCGTCGAATGTCCATTGTCCCGTATAAGGTTGAAACATAAATTTAAAATTTTCAAATATTGAATCCTTTACAAATACTAAATTGCTTAAAAGTTTTGGTAAGGCTTTGATTAAACTTGTATTGTATTATTTTCAAATATAAGAAAAATAAATCAAACCAAAACGATAGAGATTCATCACTTTGGTAAAGCTGATACTAAG
>JAHDIP010000242.1 GCA_020630735.1 Saprospiraceae bacterium
AAAATGAGTATTAATATTTGATCTAGTTTTCACACCCTGTATTGTGCAATACAAATATACTGTTTTATTTTATAAGTAAATAATAGTAATATGATTTTAACAATATAATCCGTTAAATGTACCTCCAAACTTCTATCTATTTAAATCATGCAACCAGAAGAATAAACCAAAACGTGCCGTTAGAAATCTATTACTTTCAAGAAATTTTTGACTGAGTAAAATGTTTTTATATTCTTACATTAATTTGTTTTTATTACACACTAATTTGTTTTTATTTAATAAAAAGAATACATTTGTATTTAGGTAATGGTTATTAGATGATTCGAGGAGTGGATAAAGTGGAACAGGGACAAAAGAAGCGAGAATAGGGATATTTTCTTCCTTTATAAAAAACTAAAAAATCTCGCTTCACTATTCTCTGCTCTCAGTTCGTGATCTTCCACAACTTGTATTAGATATTATTTACGAAACACTAGAACAAAGATGAAAAAACAAGCCTTGCACCGTAAGTACAATTTTCCTGATGCCGATCTGTACGTGATGTGTTTGGAGCGGATTAAGTTTGCTAATCGTGATAAAAAGCAGTTTCAGGACTATGGTTATGACATGGAACGCTTGAAGAAATTTAAAGCGATGTGCGATAAATTTCGAAAATTGCCAGACGATGATGAACTTGTAGGTGACCAAATGATCGTAACGGAAAAGAAAAGTGCTGCTGCTGAAAAACTAAAAACTGCTATCCGCAGTGTGATGACTCGTGTAGCGATTAAGTTTAGCAATCGAACTGGGCGGTACCGAAAATTTGGTACAGCAAAAATGGGCGATATGACAGATCCTCAATTGCTTTTTTGTGGTCGCCGAGTTGCACGTGTTGCTCGTCAACAAATCGACTTTTTGGCAGATGTTGGGGTCAATGAAAATAATATAGGAAGAGTTACTAGTGCTTGTCGAGATTTTGAAAATGCTTTGAATATTCAGCAAGACAAAATTGCTGAACGAGATATCTCCGTAGAGCTACGCATTGCTCAAGGAAATAAGATGTATGATGAGTTAAATGTCTTGTGTAATATCGGTAAAGATATTTGGGCAGAAAACGATCATGTGAAGTATGAAAATTATACCATTTACGAAAGTAATAACGATCAAAAAATTGCTCGAAAAGAAAAATTAGCAAAAGAATAGTACTTTTGTAAAACGTCATTTTTACAATCGTATCAAATTGGATTCTACTTTCAAAAAAATTGTTCGTACTATTTTACTGACTCCACTGTACAGCCTACCTTGGATTATCATTGCTATACTTCCTTTTTGGGCAATATTACAATACGAATCCTATTTGCCTGAATGGTTAAACTTTCCGATTGGAATAGCTGCATTGGGATTATCTTGTGTTCTTGCGATTCATGCACTTATCAATATTTTTATCATTGGTGTTGGACTTTATACCCAAGGCACAAAAGCCCCTATTTGGGCTGCAGCTTATGCGGATAGTCTTAAAAAAATTCCGTTCTTTATTCTCTATGCACTCATTGGTGCTTTTATACTTTCTGAAACGATGGATGCAGCATTCTATCTGATGGAAGATATGGATGATACTGTTGGTTATCTTATTATGCTTGTTACTATTTCTATTTATCTTTCGGAAATTTTTCAAGTATATGGGCGAAATGAAACGATAAATGACGGCTACGAACATTCCATGAATCGACAACCCCTTAAGCGAAGACAATACATCATGTTGTCAATATTAGAATCTATTTTTTGGTTGGTTCTTTGGATCGTTATTATGTTACTTATTGTATGGGTAATGGAAGAGTATGTTCCTGATTTTGACTATTTTGATTTAGTTATGCTAGCAATACTCGGCTTTACTGCTTTAGGTCTTCGTTTGCTCGCACGCTATGCTGAAAAGCGATTGTTTAAAGATAGGTTTATCATTTGGGACTCAGACTATTAATACTATTTTAAGACCAATGTATCCTCTAATTGATTTTGCTAATAGCAAAGATATTGCTGTCTTATTGTAGCATTATTTAGCTTCATTGACAGAAACTAGAACATTCCATTCGACAAAAGAGCATACTTTTTTTTCTGAATTACACTTATCCATGGTTGTTATTGTTTGATTTTCAGTAGTTTTAAACGTTTGATAATCCGAAAACCATTTTGGTTTCAGTATAATATTGGTTTAGGGCTTATTTTACAAATAAGATTTTATTTATATATTTGTGCGATAACCACAAGAACTTTCTCTCTTTTAAATTAATACAAAATTAATCGTTCGGTAAAGAAAAAACGTTTTTTTACCTTATCTTTGTTTTACCTATCACAAATAAAACTATAGTTTATTCTATAATTTTTTCGAAAAGAATTTACTAATACAAACAAAACGTTTTTTGTGATGTACCTATTTAATCAATTGTATAGTGTTTAAAAACAAGAAAGAAGAAGCATTAGGCGGAAACTACAAGATCAAAAGCATAAAGGTTTTTGGATCTAAGGAAAACCTATACCAAAATGTAAAGAAATACAGAAAGGTCTACGATGTCTCTGAGTGTCGTTACTTATACTGCGAAGTTTCTTTATATAACAAACTGTTTGATGAAATTGATTGGGAAGCTAATTTGATGTTTTTATGCTTTGATCAAGACACAAATACAGAAATCTGTCGGTTACCTCGAGCTGTCGAAATATCAAAAGATCGAAATATACTGTACATTCGTGAAGGTTGGGGAACACCCGACCCAGGATGGTGGAAAAAAGGTTCCTATCGTTGGGATGTCTTTATTAATGATCAAGCAGTTGGTTCTGAAGAATTTCACATTATTGATCGTGGTCTTGTTTCACAAACAGAAAATCCATATTTCCGAATCAATGAGATTCGTTTGTATGAAAGTGGTAAAGAGCCTTTAAAAATGGGCGAACGAGTTTACCTAAAAACTTTCCCTCAAGCTTTAAGTAAATTTGTTAATATAGAGCTGAGGCTAGAAAACTTTCTGAAGAATGAAGATTTTTTCCCGCTAGAGTTACAGTTCTATCTTTACAATGATGCTGGGCAACAAAAAGGTTACATGTCTTATTTTAAAGAAATAAAGGACAAACCTTCTGAAATAATATTGGATACTTATTATGGTGCCGAAAAACCAGGTTATTGGTATATCGACAAATATATTATTGAAGTTGTTTTTATGGATCAACTCATTGCAGTTGTTCCTTTTCAAGTCGCTCATCTTCCTGAAGAACATAACGCCCCACTCCCCTTTACTACTTCTATTGAGCAGGCTGCGGCTGCTACACATTCTAGTATTGCTCCTCCAATCAGTTTTGAAGAAGCAAAAGCAGACCTTGATCGCTTAATCGGACTCGATACTGTAAAAGAAAAAATAAACGAGTTGGCTACTTATCTAAAATTCTTACAAATCAGAAAAGATAAAGGGCTCGACGATGATCAAGGCTATAGTTTACATAGTGTTTTTACAGGCAATCCTGGCACAGGTAAAACAACAGTTGCCAATTTACTTGGTCAAATTTATTTTAGCCTTAATTTATTATCGCACGGAAAAGTACTAGAAGTAGGTCGAGCTGAACTTGTCGGCGAATTTGTCGGTCAAACAGCGCCCAAAGTAAAAGCAGTCATAGAAAAGGCAAGAGGTGGTATTTTGTTTATTGACGAAGCCTACTCGTTAAGCAATAGAGGTAAAGACGGAAAAGATTTTGGAAAAGAAGTAATCGAAGTTTTGATAAAAGAATTATCAGACGGTAAAGGAGACCTAGCGATAATCTTAGCTGGCTACCCCAAACCAATGCAAGAGTTAATGACTTCTAACCCAGGAATTGGTTCTAGGTTGCGTAACATCATTCACTTTCCTGATTATTCGCCAGACGAATTAATGGAGATTGCGAAGTATACCGCAGAAAAAAGAGGTGTCAATTTAGAGGAAGATGCTGAAACCTTAATCTATAAAAAACTCGTTGAAGTTTATAGAAATAGAGATGAACATTTTGGGAATGCTCGCTATATCAATGGTATTATTGAAGAAGCTAAACAGAATATGGCGCTTCGCTTAATGAAAAATAGCAGCGAAGTCGGAGAAATGGACGATACCATGCTTTCAAATATCAATGTTAAAGATATCGAGAAAGTGTTTAGACATGGAGCAGACGATACTGTTTTATTACCAATAGATAATGCCTTACTAAAAGATACGCTTACTCAATTGCATGAGTTGGTGGGCTTAGATAATATAAAACGAGAAGTCGATGAAATGACAAAGCTTGTCCGTTATTATCGAGAAATTGGTAAAGACATTAGAAAAGCATTCTCTTTACATACTGTTTTTACAGGAAATCCAGGTACAGGTAAAACGACAATTGCCCGTTTGCTTGTACAAATTTATAAGGCTTTAGGAATTCTCGAACGTGGTCATTTAGTAGAATGTGATCGAAAAAATCTAGTGGCTGGTCATGTTGGACAAACAGCTATCAAAACTAGTGAGATGATCGATAAGGCAATGGGCGGCGGGTTGTTTATTGATGAAGCTTATTCCTTAACGCAAGGATCTAGTAACGACTTTGGTCGTGAAGCTATCGAGACCATTCTTAAACGTATGGAAGACCATCGTGGCGAGTTTATGATTATCGTTGCAGGGTATCCTGAAGAAATGAACCAATTTATTGAAGCTAATCCAGGATTGATGTCTCGCTTTGACAAGCAATTTGAATTCGGTGATTATAAAGCAGATGAACTCTTGTCTATAGCACACTTGATGTTTGAAAAAGAGAACTTGATATTAGATGATGAAGCAAAAGCACACCTGACAGTTTATATCAAAAAATTATTGGATAACAAGCATAAATACTTTGGAAACGCTCGAACTATTCGTAAAATCGTAGTGGAAACCATCCGCCATCAAAACCTACGAATGGCTGATATTCCTTCTGCTGAACGCACTAGTGAATTGATGAAGACCATTATTCTAAAAGATATTTCTAACTTCCGAATTATGGAAGAAAGCTTAGAGCCAAAACGTAGTATTGGTTTTGGGCAAAGAGACGAATAGAAAATAAAAGTTCTAATGAAAATCTTTTATTTTTTATTTGTCAGACCTACTTCTTTCTTAAAATTTAGGGATACTGAATTGATACAATACCGCAAGCCCGTTGGTTTAGGTCCATCATCAAATACATGTCCTAGATGACCTCCGCAACGATTGCACAATACTTCAACTCGTCGCATTCCGTGTGAATTATCCGATTCTTCTGCTACATTAATACCGTTGATGGGTTCCCAGAAACTAGGCCAGCCTGTGCCTGATTTAAATTTAGTTTCAGAATCAAAAAGTGGCAAATCACAAGCGGCACAAACATAAATGCCTTTGTCTTTATTCTTCAATAAATCTCCTGTAAATGAACGTTCTGTGCCTTTTTGACGCAGTATATAAAATTCTTGTTCCGTCAATTCTTTTTTCCACTCCGCTTCACTCTTAACGATTTTTGTTAACGTATCTTGAACTGCTGTAGCAGTCGGACTTGCTAAAACAGTTTTCTGAGGATTATTTTGGGTGCTATTGCAAGCTGTAAAAAATAGGACAACTAGTGATATAATAAATGTGTAAAATTTCATTTGTTTAAATTTATTTTCCTTGATAGTTAGCAGCGTCATTTAACTAACGTCTTCTTTTTTTAGTTTTACTTTTCATACGAGGCTGATTCCATTCTTCACGTTGAGCAAAGTCTACTATACGTTTCATAAAACCAACCATCGACAAAAATACTAAGTAACCAATTGCTACTACAGTAAATATCCAACGATAAGAGCCTGCTTCATTGATGGGAATGGAGGACAAAAAATAGGCAATCAAACTAGCCACAATTGCCAATCCTGCAAAACACAATAGGGACTGCAACCAGTACTTATTAGTATCATTTGACGACAAACTAAAGACACTGTTAAATACCGCAAAAAAAAGCATAAAAGCAGCGGCTGTCATCCAATGAAATTTTCCTCCAATCTCCATAATTCCTAAGACATTTATTACCTTTGCCCCTAAATGCACTAGGATGCTTAAACCAAGTACCATTCCTGTTTGAAGGAAAGGACTATAGTAATTTTCGAATAAAGACCTTTCTGATGTTGTCATACTATATATTAAATGGTAAGGAAAAGAAAAAGTTCAATGATCTGTAAGAAAGTTACCAGTCTCTAATTCTTTCAAACAACAGACTGAAAGTCTATTTGGTAATAAGCTTAAATTGCTCAGACAATAATACAAAAGAAAGATGAACATATACAGTAAGCAAAACATATTTTCAATTTTTTTCCTTTTTATCTCTTTTTTTGCTGTTGCACAACAAGAACTTGAAATATGGGAAATTCAGGGTAGTACTAATAATAGCCCTTATGATGGTCTCTTTGTAACAACAATGAATAATATTGTAACTGCAGTAGGAGATGATCGCTTTTTCATACAAACACCTCCTGAACGATCAGATAATAATAGCAATACTTCTGATGGCTTGCTTGTATATACAGGTAGTTTCCCGAACCTCAACATTGGAGACATTGTAACGGTCACTGGTTATATTGATGAATATAATTGGGTGACTGAGTTTTCATCAAGTGGCTTATCTGTTGTGAAAGAATCTACAACTACTGACATTCCTGATCCAATTCAATTAGACGAAAATTTTCCATCCACATCGAATAGTACAATTCAAGACTTGGAAAAAATCGAAGGGATGTATGCTGAGGTAACGAATGGTATTTTCACTGGGCCGATTGAAGATGGTATTGCCTACTTTACCAATCAACCCATACGCTCATTTCGAGAAGCGGGTATTGAATATCCTGGTATCAATGGACAACCTGAATGGGATGGCAATCCTGAAGTCATGCTTTTTGAACCCGAATTATTAAATGGGGGCATTACACCAATTATTTCAGCTGGTATGCGTTTTACCGCAACAGGTGTCATTTCTGGTAATTATTCTGACTATTATTTTTTCCCTACCAATTATAGCCTTTCTGGTACTATTCCTCAAAGAGCTGTTAGAGATAAAACAACAAAGGAAGCAACTATAGGCTCTATTAATCAATTTGTATTTGATGAGGATGATTTTGGTTTTGATAAGCGACTTAACAAAATGACGAATTACATCATTCAACAATTAAAGACACCAGATATTTTGGCTGTACAAGAAGTCAACGATTTTGAAAGTCTTCAGTTGTTAGCGGATGCAATTAACGCTAAAGCAATTGATACTGATTATAAGGCTTTCTTGGAACAAGGGAATAATGGTTCGTTTATCAATACAGGTTTTCTTGTACGAAATTCCGTTCAAAATATTCAAGTTACACAATTGGGCAAAACACAAAATTTGAGTATTGGTGGTAAACTTCATGATCGACCACCACTATTATTAGAAGGAGAATTTACAACTAATCCACCAACGCCCATTCAGGTACTTAATCTTCATCTGAGATCCCTTAATGGTATTGAAGGTAGCAACGCGACTTTTGTACGAACCAAACGCCATGAACAGGCTATAGCTGTTGCGAATATGGTGCGAAGCCTACGTGATGAAAACTTGGTCGTTGTTGGAGATTTTAATGCTTATGAATTTTCGGATGGCTATGTTGATGTGGTTAATCAAATATCTGGGAATCTATCTTTAGGGGCAATTTTTGAAGTAACAGATATTGTCAATCCTCCATTGACCAATCATAGTGCCTTATTACCTACTGATGAGCGCTATTCTTATGTATATCGTGGCAATGCCCAAATACTTGACCATTGTTTGACAAATGACTTGGAAGATATGCTAGTATCAGATTTTCAATATGCTAGGGGTAATTCGGATGCTCCAGATAGTTATAAATATGACGATTCTAACAACCTTAGAGTATCCGATCATGATGGATTTGCACTTTTTTTAGAACTTAACGATACACTTAACTATAATTTTACGCCCATTAGCCAAAATAGTATTCAATACCCAAATCCCTTTTCGAGAGGCGACTATATAACCATAGGGCTTCTTCAACAAGAATTAGTACAATTTCAATTATATGCTAGCGATGGTCGCTTGATTCTAGACAGTGAAGTACGATTAGAGATGGGGTTTTCAGAGATTCCGCTCCACTTTTTTACACTAAGTTCGGGTATTTATGTCCTTAAAATCACTGGAACCACTATAAATCTTACAGAAAAACTATTTATTATAGAATAAATCCACTAAGCTATAATGCCTATAAATATTGTGAAAACAATATTTTTTCATAAAATCACCCCCAATATTTGTGACTTTTATTTAACTAGTCGTCAAAGAAGTAGATAAAGACAATTATATAATGTATATTTGTCCTGAATTTATTAAGTTCTTAGGTTTTTGTTCTTCATCTTTTTTGTAAGTTTCATTCATCCTTCCTTAGTTTTTCACCAAACACGATTTTTTTATTTATTCCGTTATCTATTTTTAAGCGGAATGTTAATTTTAATTATTTTATGAATATTTTTGTTGCAAAATTAAATTTCGACACGAGAGAGTCGGATTTACAACAAGCTTTCGAAGCTTTCGGCACAGTAGACTCTGTAAAGATCATTATGGACAAATTCACTGGTCGTTCTAAAGGTTTCGGTTTTATTGAAATGCCAAATGATGATGAAGCACTAGCTGCTATCAACGACATGAATGACCAAGAATTTGACGGTCGTACTATCGTTGTAAAAAAAGCTGAACCACGTGAAAATCGCGGCGGTGGCGGCGGTGGATACAACCGTGGCGGTGGCGGCGGTGGATACAACCGTGGCGGTGGCGGCGGTGGATACAACCGTGGTGGCGGTGACCGTAGATACTAGAAATTGACTACATGAACGTTAAATCGTTCTTACCATAGAAACTTGAAAGGAGCTCCGAGCAATCGGGGCTCTTTCCTATTTTAGGTATATTACTATACTGAAACCAAAATGGTTTTCAGATTGCCAAACGATTAAAACTACTGAGAATCAAACCTTAGTACATTGTAAATTCAATTAGTTCTTTTTTTGGTCGAGGCTATTTTGGATAAAGTTGAGGCATTTTTTGCGA